>JANYEF010000486.1 GCA_025363325.1 Nitrospira sp.
CTCAGGTAGATAGGCTGAAGGCGTTTAGGGGTTAAGCATGCGGGATTACACAAAACGAGGATTTATCGGTGCTTGAAGCAACGATCGTAGAAACTGAGTAGGTTTTGAATGGCTTGCTCCGTGCTTTGCGAAATAATTTATAACCTTCAGCCTTCAGCCTGAGTACCTGGCCCGTATGGAAGACTATCGCCACATCTTGTTGATCAAGCCGAGTTCACTGGGCGACATTGTGCATGCGATGCCGACCTGCGCGGCAATTCGTCGAGCCTATCCCAAGGCTCGACTGACCTGGCTGGTCAAGCGCGAGTGGGCTGGTCTCGTCGAGCGCATCGACGGGGTGGATCGGGTGTGGCCGGTGGAGTCGACCCTTGCGGGGTGGCTCTCCCAGGTGTCCCTTCTTCGTGCCGAGCGCTTCGATCTCGTTGTCGATCTTCAAGGTCTCTTTCGGAGCGCCGCCATCGGCTGGCTCAGCGGGTCTTCTTTGCTTGTGGGATTTGCCAATGGGCGAGAGGGGAGTCCCTGGTTCTATTCGAGGCGCGTGCCGGTTCCACAATTGGAGATGCACGCGGTCGATCGCTACCTGCTCGTGGCCAAGGCGGTGGGGGCTGCGGAGGCCGGTACGCCGGAGTTCCATTTTCGTATCCCGCAGACCGATTATGATGAGGTCGATCGCCTGTTGAGCCGATCCGGTGTGACGCCTGGAACGAGTTGGGTGGCGATGAATGTCTCTGCCCGGTGGCCGACCAAGCGGTGGCCGACTGCGTCGTTTGCCGAAGTCGCAGATCGGTTGCAGCAAGAAGGCGGTGGTGCGGTGGTGATGATCGGCGGTCCTGAAGAACGAGCGGATGTTGCAGCAGTCAGAGGGATGATGAAGACCAGTTCGATCGATCTGGCCGGAGCTACGACAGTGGGGTTGCTGCCTGCACTTCTGAGCAGGGCGTCGCTGCTGATTACGAACGATTCAGGCCCGATGCATATCGCGGCGGCGGTTGGTACGCCGGTAGTGGCCCTGTTCGGGCCGACGAGTGCGGCGCGGACCGGTCCCTATGGGGTGGGTCATGATGTATTAACGGGGAAGGTACCCTGCAGCCCCTGTTTCAGCCGGACGTGCCACAATATTCTTCCCTTGGAGTGCTTGAAAATGGTGTCGCCACAACAAGTATTGGCGGCGGCTCGAGCGCAGCGGTCCATTCGTATGGTTCCCCGATGAATGTCCTCTTAGTCAGGCCTGACGGGATCGGCGATGAAATTCTGTGTCTGCCGGTCGCCTCCGCGCTGCGCCGGCTCCTGCCGGAGGCGCGCATCACCTTCCTGTCCAGTGAGTATGCAGCCCCACTCTTGGCTCACCATCCGGATCTCGACGAGGTCTGGACGGTCACGGGCCGGGAATCCCTGAGCGAGTTGATGGTGTTGTTTCGCAAGGCCGTCGATGCCGTAGTATTTCTCAAGCCGTTCAAGCGTTTGATGTGGGCGGCGTTCTTGGCACGGGTTCCGATTCGAGTGGCGACAGGCTACCGCTGGTATAGCCTGTTGGCGAATCGTCGGGTCTATGAACATCGGAAAGATTTTTCCAAGCATGAAACTGCGTATAACGTCGGCATGCTTGCGGGGCTTGGATTGCAGCCTGGTATCGTGTCACCACCGAGTCTCGTGCTGACTGATGCAGAGCGAGCGTGGGGACAAAAGCGGTTGCGCGGTATGCCGACACCCAGGGTGGTGCTCCATCCTGGAGGGTTTGCGGCTCGGCGCTGGCGCGTTGAACAGTATCATTCGCTCGCGCATGAGTTGCATAGGAAGGGCGTGGGGGTGGTGTTGACCGGAAGCCAGGTGGAAGCAGACATGTTCAACCAGCAAGTGCTCCCTGCTGCGCCGCTTCCTGTCTCGGTCCTGAATCTGATGGGGCAGTTATCGCTGCGCGAGTTGATGGCCGTGATTGCGGCGAGTCACGCGGTGGTCTCCGGGGCCACAGGTCCGGCCCACATTGCCGCAGCCTGCGGTGTGTCGAATGTCAGCCTGTTCGATCCGCGACGCAACAATCTTCCGACGCGTTGGCAGCCGCTCGGCAAGGGACTGGTCTTGCGTCCTGATGTGCCGACTTGCGAAAAGTGTATTTACGAGGCCTGCCCCTATTGGGACTGTCTCGACCGGCTCACGGTGGAAACAGTTGCCCAGCACGTGACGCAGGTGGCCGGGGACCCTTCTCCATTGAGAGTGCTCCATGTCTAGCAGGATGCTGAAAAAGTCCGCCAGCGCCACAGAGTGTGGCGCGTGAAGCGCGAGACATGCGCGAAAGGCGCGGTCCGAAGTTCGAAGTTCTGGGTTCGAAGTTCCGAAAACCTCGAACTTCGGACCTCGAACCTTCCCGCGGCTATCCGGCGAGGTGTTCTCCTGTTGTCCAAGACATGTGTGGCATTGGATTCCCTGTGGGCCAGTATCGTTTTGCCGCAACCTGCTCCGCTAAGGGTTGTGCATGTCTAAATTGTCGGTCTACGTCATCGCCTACAACGATGAGCCTAATATGCGGGCTTGCCTCGAGTCTGTGGCAGGCTTGGGTGATGAGTTGATCGTCGTGGACTCGCACAGCACCGATCGGACCGCGGCGATCAGCCGGGAATTTACCGACAAGGTGTACCAACTCGACTTTCAGGGATTCGGACGATTGCGCAACGAGGCGGTCGCACTCACGACCCATGAGTGGGTCTTCAGTCTGGACAGCGATGAGAGAATGACGCCCGAGTTGCGGGAGGAGATTCGGCTGCTGCTCGACCGCGGACCGGACGCGGATGCCTACTTTGTCCCACGGAAGAACTATTTTTTAGGCCGGTGGATTGAACATTGCGGCTGGTATCCCGATTATCGGCAACCGCAGTTATTTCGAAAGGAACGGTTTCGTTATCGCGAAGAACTGGTCCATGAAAGTTTCGACTGTGAAGGGCCGGTCGGGTTTCTCAAGAGTCCCGCGCTGCAGTATCCCTTTCGAGACATCGATCACTACGTGGCGAAGCAGGATCGCTACTCGGATTTGATGGCCCGTCGCATGGCGGAGCAAGGCCGTCGATTCTCCTCCCATCAATTGATCACACATCCGCTCGGCGCGTTTCTCAAGATGTATGTGCAGCGGACCGGCTTCCTCGACGGCATGCCCGGCTTGATTCTTTCCGGACTCTATGCCTATTACACCTTCATGAAGTATGCGAAATTCTGGGAGCTCTCGAAACCATGAACCCTGTTTATCTGGTTCATCTTGTTTGTTTGGTTTATCTCGTTGGTAACCGGAGTGACCAGACAAACCAAATACACGAAACAACCAGACAAACCGTTCAACTATGAAAGTCAGCGGATTTACATTCGTGCGGAACGTGGTGAAGTACGACTATCCGGTCGTGGAATCGATCCGATCCGTTTTGCCGGTGGTCGATGAATTTATCGTGAATGTCGGGCGGTGTGACGACGGC
>JANYEF010000555.1 GCA_025363325.1 Nitrospira sp.
TGAGCGGCTGGCCTGTGTGCGGATTGACACCGATCACCTGGTGTTCATTGAACTCCTGCACGGGCATCAGTTCCACGGCCGTCACCCCCAGGTCTGTGAAATAGGGGATCTTTTCCGTGAGGCCTCGGTACGTGCCGGGATGCTCCACACCGGAGCTGGGATGGATCGTGAAACCACGCACGTGTGCTTCATAAATGATCGTCTTCGACCAGGGATGTCTGGGAGGACGGTCCCCCTGCCAGTCAAAGTATTCCTCCGTGAACACGCATTTCGGTATGGCGCCAGCATTATCGACCATCGAACATACCGAGTCCCCGTCGGGCACAGACGGATCGTATCCCCGAGCCGGAGCGAACTCCCAGGTGGGCAGCTTCGAGATCGCCGTGGCGAAGGGGTCCAGGAGCAGCTTGTGGAAATTGAACCGATGGCCGTCCTGAGGTTGATACGGGCCGTCCACACGGTAGGCATAGAGTTGGCCTGGGCGAATGCCCTCAACCCAGACGTGCCACACGTCACCAGTGCGGTGGCGTATGGGATCGAGATCTATCGCCCTGGTGGCTGTGGCATCGTTGGGATGATCAAACAACTCCAGCCGAACGCGGCTGGCATGTCGGCTGAAGAACGCAAAGTTCACGCCCTCGCCACGTGCGTAGGCACCCAGCGGCAGGGGCACACCCACTCGAACGTCAGCACGCTCGCAGACCGCTCGCACATACTCATGCAGCGGACGTTCGGACGTCGTTAGACTGATGGTCGCGGGTGACGGTTTTGCGGCCTGGCCTGGTACGGACTGCATCAGGCTTGTTAGCTGTTCTATTGTTGTCAGTTTTTTTGGCTCTTTCATCGGTGGTCTTCCGTCGTCCCTCTCCCGTTCGATGTGGCTTCACCGCTGCCAAAGAATGAGATTGAGTTCCAGGGGAACCGCCACACCGGAGCAGTGCGGGATGACGCGTGCCGTATAGTCCGCCGGTGGGCGAGCCGCCGACACCGCCGCGTGGTACACATAGCCGCCCGACACGCCGGCCAGTTGGCGAACGTGCGCCATCTCCTGCCGCACGGGCGCACTGCCCAGGATGCCGTCGGCGTACAGCTCGACCTGCACCGCCTTCGGATCGACGTCGTGGAGGTACACCACGACCTCAAAGAGGTGCTGAACCTCCTTGGTCCGCACCGTCACGTCGCCAAAGCCTAGCGTGACCCATTTCTGTGTCAGCGTCTGTTTCCAATCGATCATCTGTCTTCCGACTGCGCCGTGATCGGCCGCGCGCGCACGGTAGGCGGCCGCAGCCGGAAGGTAATGCTGCTCAGTGTATTCGCGCACCGTGCGGTTGGCGGAGAACCGCGGGGTCAACCGCGCCATGCTCTCCCGCATCCGCTTGACCCATGCGGTGGGAATGCCGTCCTTGTCTCGGGTATAGAACTCCGGGATCACTTCGTGCTCGAGCAGGTCGTAGAGCGCCTCGGATTCGATCGCGTCCCAGGCCGGATCGTCGCCGTGTTCTTTACCATCACCGAATGCCCACCCCACATCCGGCGTGTAGGCTTCCGCCCACCAGCCGTCCAATACCGAGAGATTGAGACCGCCATTGACGAGCACCTTCATGCCGCTGGTGCCACTGGCCTCCCAGGGCCGCCGTGGCGTGTTGATCCAGACGTCCACCCCCTGTACCAGGTGCTCAGCTAGCAGCGTGTCGTAGTCGCTCAGGAAGATGATATGAGGTCGGGTCTCTGGCTGGCGGATGAACTGGATCCATTCACGAATCAAGGCCTGCCCCGCCCGATCCTCCGGATGGGCCTTGCCCGCGATGATGAGTTGCACCGGGCGCGCAGGATTCTTCAACAGACGCAGCAAACGCGCCGGATTGTGCAGGAGCAGATTCGGCCTTTTGTAGGTCGCAAAGCGCCGCGCAAAGCCCAGTGTCAACGCATTGGGATCGAAGAGATGCGTTGCCTCGGCCACCGCCTCGGGCGATGCACCGGAGCCAGCCAGTTGCCTGGACAATCGCGCGCGCGCGTATGCAACAAGAGACTGGCTGGCGGCGAGGCGAAATTGCCATAGACTGGTGTCGGAGACGCGGCGAATGTGCTGCTCCAAGGGTTCCGTCGTCCCCAGCCAGCGCTCTTTTCCACAGGCTTGCGTCCACAGATCATCGGCCGGGGCCGAGTCCCAGGTCGGCATATGAACCCCGTTTGTTATGTGTCCGACCGGCACTTCGTCCGCCGGCCAGTGCGGAAAGAGTGGCTGAAAGAGGCCTCGGCTCACCTGGCCGTGCAACCGGCTCACGCCATTGACCGCCCCGCACCCGCGGATTGCCAGATAGGCCATGTTGAATGGTTCCGACGAGTCGTGTGGGTTCTGGCGGCCCAAGGCCAGCACATCGTGGAGTGGTATGCCGAGCTTCTGCTCGGCATATCCGGAATGCGCGGCACGCTTGGCTGTTTCCTGAGCCATGCCGCTGCCTGGGAGAGCCTTGCCCTGCAGGGTCTCGACCACCTGCTGGTGATCGA
>JANYEF010000557.1 GCA_025363325.1 Nitrospira sp.
TCCCACCTTGCCGCCGAGCTGACCGTCCGCTTCGAGACCGACCGTAGGGCACTCCCCGCCGTCTGCCTCTCAGCCGATCCTACGGCCCTGACGGCCTGTGGCAATGACTACGGCTATGGTCGGAGCTTCTCGCGGCAGGTGGAGGCTCTGGGAACCGCTGGCGACGTTCTGATGGCCTTCTCGACCTCGGGAACCTCCCAGAACGTCCTGGAAGCCCTTCGGATGGCCCGCCAGCGGGGGATGGGGATCATCGGGGTGAGCGGCCGGAAGGGATTTGGGACGTTGTGCGACATCGACATCATCGCGCCGGGAGATTCAACGGCGGTCATCCAGGAGATGCATCTCCTGATCGTTCACATGCTGATGGAGGGGATCGAAATGGGGGTTCCGTCATGATTCAGGAAAGCCTGTCGTTCTACCCGCCGGCCAGTCACAAGACAGACCCGGCGACATCCAAGAAGGCCGAGGCGCGCGTCAATCGACGTTCGAGGGGCGCCCATGCCGCCATCGTGCTCGAGGCCGTCAAGGCCCATCCGGGCATGACCGCTCCCGAGCTGATGACCATCACCCGCCTCGGGGAGTATCAGGTGCGTCGGAGGCTTTCGGACCTCAAGGACGCGGGAAGCGTCGGGCGCGAGCATGAGCGGGACGGCAATAGCTGCTGGTGGCCGCGTTGAAGGGACTCATCGACGCATGGCAGGGCAAGCGCATCCTCGTCGTGGGAGATCCCGGCTATGACGTCTACCACTTCGGGCGGGTAGATCGCGTAAGCCCTGAGGCCCCCGTCCCGGTATTCGTGGAGGAGCGGATCGAGGACCGGCCCGGCCTTGCGTACAACGTCTGCCAGAACCTTGCCGGATTGGGCTGCATCCCGGTCCAGTGCTTTCCGCCGCAGCCGTGGACCGTGAAACGTCGGTTCATGGTCGGAACCCACCAGCTCCTCAGGGTGGACAAGGACGAGATCTTCGTGGCGGGGCTTGTTGACCTGCCCGACCTCACTGGCATCGACGCTATCATCCTGAGCGACTACGCGAAGGGGTGGCTTATGCCTGAGTTCGTGGAGACCATCATCGATAGGGCTTTCGTCCCGGTGATTGTCGACCCTAAAGAGCCGTGCTGGCACAAATACCGAAGGGCGACGGTGATCTGCCCAAACGAGAAGGAGCTGCAGCGATGGGAGGCCGAGAACTACGCCGTCCCCCGCCCCCGTAACCTATTGATAAAGCGAGGCTCAGATGGCATCCGACTCGACATCCAGGGGCGCATCCGGGACTTCCCCGCCACGGCCCAACGGGTCTTTGACGTTACCGGAGCCGGGGACACGGTTGTCGCTGTCGTCGCGGCAACGCTTGCTGCGGGCGGCAGTCTCGAAAGTGCTGCGAAGCTCTCAAACCTAGCCGCCGGCCACGTCGTCGGAGAGGTCGGAACGGCCTACTGCCCTGCTGACACTCTGAGGTCGTTATGCGCGTAGGGTTCTGCAATGGATGTTTCGACGAGTTCCACGACGGGCACCGGCATTTCTTGCGAGCTGCCGCAACACAGTGCGACTACCTGATCGTGGCCGTGAACTCGGACGCCAGCATCAAGCGATTGAAGGGCAACCGCGAGTTTGGCAATGAAAGGCCCGCGTTCGAGATGATCGACAGGGTTTCTGCGGTGTGTCATTTCCTCAAACGCAACACGGACATCGTATTTGCGGTGATCCCTTTCGAGGGTGACGAGGGGATGCTGCTGATGGCGATCCGACCTGACGTGCAGTTCAAGGGTTACGACCATAGCGCAGACCCCGTGTTCTATCGTAGGATAGGCTGGAAGAACCTCGCGGGACCCGCTTTCGAGGGGCCGGAAATCATTAAGATCAGTCACTTGCCCGGATTCAGCACGACGCAAATCCTGAGGGATCGCAGTGAAACCTAATCAAATGCACTCCATTGCGCATAGGGGATGCCACACCTGCGCTCCGAAGGAATGGCGCAAGGTCCCCAACGTCGTCGGAGACTACGATTTGGATGCGACAATTCTCCATCGTCGCAACAAGGACATGGCGCACCGTCTGGAGCTTTACACGAAGCGCAGCGGTCACAGCTACACCCCGCGCACCGCCTACAACAACATCCACACCTACACTGGGGACGATTGATGCCTAAGTACACCCCCGTCTCCAACGACGCCACCAAGTTCACGGCGACGCCCAAACGCGGCTTCGAGCCTAAGAAACTCTCGCAGTCCGATAAGGGCCAGTACGAAAGCCCGCAGATGGTCACGTCATTCATCCCCATCGCCAATCCCATCACGAAGGGCGATAAGACCGCAGGCCGAGGCCGCTACGAAAAAGGCCGCATCGACAAGTCGAGGTCGTGATGGACATCCAGGACATCTACCGCACTGCAGATAGCCACGTAGGCGGACTCTCAGCCGTATTCGCCGCCGGGTACGAGCAGGGCAG
>JANYEF010000568.1 GCA_025363325.1 Nitrospira sp.
CGCTTCGACCAACGATTCATGCGAGTATAGATGGTGTGCCAGTTGCCGAACCGCTTGGGCAGACCGCGCCATTTGCACCCCTGCTCGGCGACGTACAAGATGGCGTTGAGAACGTGCAGATTGTCGAGCGTCACGTTGCCGTGTGGCGTCGGCAAACACGACTCGATTTGGCGATACTGTGCGTCGGTGATTTCCATGTACGCAGTATCTCATAAAAATGGCCATTAGTGTTAACACGCCATAGATAGACCTGAGGAACCAGATCAACCTTTGCCCCTCACCCCCCAGCAAACACCGGCCGAAAACCGGCGTTGATCAGGATGCGGGCGACAGTCTCTCGCTGGTCACCCTGAATTTCGATCCGCCCCTCCTTCACCGTGCCTCCGGCCCCGCAGGCCTGTTGCATTTCCTTGGCAAGACGATCTTTCTCGGCCTGCCCGATGCCGAGAAAACCCGAAACGACCGTCACGGTTTTGCCGCCACGGTGTGCGGTCTGGCGAACGATATCCACGCGCCCGCGATTTTTCGTTGGTCCGGCTGGTTTCGCATCAGTTAGGGAGGGGCTATCGACTCCCTGCCGCCTGTCCGGAGCTGATGGCAGTTCCACATGCTTCAGGGCTGCAAACGGACTGGTCCAGACGATCGGCTCACCACTCGTGGGGATGCGTTTCTTCTCGTTCATTGTCGTGCCCGCGTCAATGCCCAAATGGGGTTGAGGAACTTTTCAAAATCGTCAATGCAATGTGCGCGCGGCTCTCTCCACCCGCCAACCAAATCTGTCCTTCTTGAATGGTGCATAGTAACTGCATGCTGGGCTGCGCGAGCTGGGCCAAGGCGCGGCTCGCGTCGAGCGGCAGATTCATCACAGACAGATTATTCAGCCGCGCGAGCGTGGCCAGGTTGTTCTCCCACCACTGATCAGCGCCACGCCCCCCGTAGGTATAGATGCAGACCTGTTTCGCACGACCACAGGCCTGGCGAATGGTTTTCTCATCGGGCTGGCCTACCTCGATCCAGAGGTCGATGGCGCCCGTCAAATCCTTCTGCCAGAGCGTAGGCTCCTCTTCGTTGCTTAGTCCCCGGCCAAACAACAAGGCCTCGTGCGCGTGCAGCGCAAAGGCCAACAGACGCACCATCATACGCTCATCGGTTTCGGACGGATGGCGCGCCAGAGTGAGGGCATGATCCTCATAGTAGTGGCGGTCCATGTCGGCGATTTGGATTGTCGCTTTGAAAATAGTGGCGTTCGAGGCCATGGTGTCGCGGTCCTTGATTCCAAAAAGATTCAGATGGCCGGAGCCGGCAGCCTTCTCTCACATGTCTTTATATGCGATATACCACCCTTCGACCCGTTCCCGCGCCCAGGGCGTTTTTCGGAGAAACGTGAGGCTGGATTTCACGCTGGGGTCGTGGAGGAAACAGCGGATCGGGACGCGACTCCCCATCTCGGCCCATCCATACCGCTCGACCAGTTCCCTGATGATGGTCTCCAGCGTGATCCCGTGCAACGGATCGCGGGGATGAGACACACTCATGAGCGTATTGTGAATGACATGGGGCTGACGGCCAAAGATTACAAGCTCATAGCATATAGCATAGAGCAGGAACGAGGAGCCACTGGTCTGTAGCTCATGGCCAGAGCGAAAATCGCGAGACGTGCGGGAAAAGCGCGAAAAGCGAGATGTGATGAGTGCGGATTTCCACCTTGTCTCACCAGAATCACCCGTGACAGACCAGACAATACATAGCAGGATGCTCAAAAAGGCCGTCCAGCAAGGCCGCAGCCGATGAAAGCACCGGAGGCGTAGCCTCTGGGCTACGTTGAGGATGCTTTCGAGGGGAGAACGCCGCTGGCGGACTTTTTCAGCATCCTGTTAGGTCTTGCGCTTGAGCAAGTCCTGGAGATGGGCGAAGGGCGTGAAGGTCGAAGGTTGCTCTTGCTCCCGGCCAGGCGGCGCCTGACCAGACGCGTCAGCCACCTGATTCCGCTGGTGCTCATTATCGTGACAGTAGAGACAGAGCAACTCCCAGTTGCTCCCGTCGGGCGGATTGTCGTCGTGGTTGTGGTTCTTGTGATGGACCGTAAGCTGGCTCAGCTTCTTGCCGTCAAATTCGCGTCCGCAGTGCGCACAGATCCACGGAAACATCTTGAGCGCATGCTCTCGATAGCTCTGTTGCAGCTGAGCCTGGGTGCGCCGTGCCATGCGAGCCTCTGAGAAGATGGCCACTCGGTACCGAAGAATTCTAGAAGCTGGTTTGGGCGCAGATCTATCCCGCGTCGGGCCATAGTGCTTCCGACACAGGAACGTTCTTAGACCACCGCGCAGAGGCAGTCGGCTGGGCTAAGGTCCAACATACAGCGTCGGACGCCCACTCCCATTCCACGAGGGATGATGCCCGCGGCCGCTCGTATCCAAGACGTCGGTCGGGGTGGGATTGGGATTGAGATACCATATGAGGTTCTGTCCGGTTGTCGTGGAGGCTGGGGCATTGATTTCTGCTTGAATCTCGGGAAGAGAGAGGAGCCCGGAGTAGAATTGGATGCCCCGGATGATGCCGTTGAATTCTTCCCAGCCTGCATACCCTCCCCACGAGACGCCGCCCACATTTGGCCCTTGCCCCATAAAAATTGCCGGCGTCGGGGGGGTGGTGCGTGCCCACGTCGAATCGTTGACCGTATAGGAAATGACCTTGGTCATATTGGGCCAATCCCAATAGAACTCATGGTGGGTGATCGAGGGCGACTCGCGCCAGGCGCGGAAGGCTTGAGTGTACCAGCGGTCCCATTGGACTTCGGTGCCGGTCACGAAATCGTTGGCATAGACCGAAATTTCCCACTGCCCAGGCCCGGCGGAGGCCGGAACCGGATACGGATGTGCACCATAGTAGGTATTGGCGTTGCTGTGATCCCACGTAAAGGTTCCGTCATTGCCCCAGAAAAACGTCGTGTAGTAACGCGTGGCTCCCGTCGTTTTCTTGCGCGGGTACACTTTGAAAATGTACGTGGCGTCGTAGATCGGGAACGGGTTGTGCCAGTAGAGCATGCGGGGCACGGGGCCGTCGCCTGACCAATCGAGGCCAAACGTCGCTGAGGAGACTGTCCCGGTGGTGAAGGACCAGACGAAGGGGATCGCCAGGGCGTTGCCCGCCAAGTCCTTGACGCCGGTGGTCAGTGTGGTGGTGTAGGTGGTGCCGGAGTTCAAGGGGGTACTGGGGGGCACGGCGAACGTAACGGTGACGCCGTTGGTGGTGATATTGCCGGTCACGGGGTTGTTCGCGCTGTCCTTGAGCGTCACGGTCGCGGCCGTGACGGTGGCCGGATCGATGGGCTCACTGAAGGTCGCGGTGAGGGCGGAGGACGTCGAGACGTTCGTGGCGCCAGTTGTTGGACTGGTGGTAGTTATGGTCGGGGGCGTCGTGTCGGGGACGCCGCTGGTGGTGAAGGACCAGACGAAGGGGGTCGCCAGGGCGTTGCCCGCCAAGTCCTTGATGCCCGTGGTCAGTGTCGCGGTGTAGAGGGTATTGCCCGTCAAGGGGGTGCTGGGGGGCACGGCGAACGTAACGGTGACACTGCTGGTGGTGATATTGCCGGTCACGGGGTTGTTCGCGCTGTCCTTGAGCGTGAAGGTCGCGGCCGTGACGGTGGCCGGATCGATGGGCTCACTGAAGGTCGCCGTGAGGGCGGAGGAGGTCGAGACGTTGGCGGCGCCAGTCGTGGGACTGGTCGCACTCACGGTCGGAGGCGTGGTGTCGGAGGCCGCGCCGGTGGTGAAGGTCCAGCTGAAAGGCGCCTCGAGCGGGTTGGTCGCGAGATCCTTGATGCCGGTGGTGAGCGTGGCGGTGTAGAGGGTGTTGCCCGTCAAGGGGGTGCTGGGGGGCACGGCGAACGTGACGGTGACGCCGCTGGTGGTGATATTGCCGGTCACGGGGTTGTTTGCACTGTCCTTGAGCGTGAAGGTCGCGGCCGTGACGGTGGCCGGATCGACCGGCTCGCTGAAGGTCGCCGTGAGGGCGGAGGAGGTCGAGATGTTCGTGGCGCCGCTCGTGGGACTGGTGGTACTCACGGTCGGGGGTGTCAGGTCGGAGACGACGCCGGTAGTGAAGGACCAGACGAAGGGGATCGCCAGGGCATTGTTGGCCAAGTCCTTGATGCCGGTGGTCAGTGTCGCGGTGTAGAGGGTGTTGCTCGTCAAGGGGGTGCTTGGGGGCACGGCGAACGTAACCGTGGCGCCGCTGGTGGTGATGTTGCCGGTCACGGGGTTGTTCGCACTATCCTTAAGGGTAAAGGTCAACGCGGTGACGGTTGTCGGATTGACCGGCTCGTTGAAGGTGGCCGTGAGGGCGGAGGAGATCGGTACGTCTGTGGTACCACTGGCCGGAATTGTCGCACTCACAGAAGGAGGACTGGCATTGCTGATCCCGGTCGTTCCGGTCCCGGGAGAACTCCCTCCACATGCAAGAAGATTCGACCCGAATAGGATAACCAGTAATGAGAACCGCAGATGGTACGTCAGCCAGATCATGCAAGGGCTTTCAAGTTAGTCGAAATCATTGACAGTTCGAGGCAAAATAAATGCCGCGCTATCACCTGGCTCGTGGCAGGCTCCTGAGGGGATTCATGTCGGAAGAATTGGCATTGTAAGCGACTCACTCTCCTCTCTGCAACCCCCCAGGAATAGCGAGGTAACGGGGAAAGAGTGCCTATCGAGGGAGAGCGGGAACTTTGGCGAAACGTCGACGTGCAGGATTGAAATGTTTGGGAGTCACAAAGGTATATTGGGTGGACGGTGTAGGGTCGAACCTACGGTCTGCTGATCAAGATTGCGATGTGGCTGGTTCATGGGGTGCCCCTGAAGATGGCGAGGCCAGGCGAGTTATCTGGTGTGCAGGTTTGCTTTGTTTATTTCATTCCCTGAACAAGACAAACTAAATAAACCAGATCCCTCCCCCACGCGCCGCGAAATGGTGCAGGTATCTGTTCATTTCCACCGGTCCGATCCGAGGTGCAAGGTCAAGCCATGATCCACGCGGGGTTCTGGGGGCCAGTGAATCGACAAGCCGTCTCGGGAGCAGGCCCGTTACTAAGAGAGCTGTGTACAGGGCCAGGCGAATACCCGGATGGCTGGTTTGACCCATCCTGAGCGCTGTGCTTCTGCCAACCAGGCCTTGACCGCGCCGGCGACCTTGTCACGTTGAGCTGGTTCGAGCGAGACTAGGATAATACTGTTCCCCCCTGCATAGAACGAAATCCCTTCCGTCGATCCCGATTGTCCCGTCCCAACCGTTTCGGGAATTTCGGTGTAGGCCATGACCCCACAGGCCCGCAATAACTCATGCACGCGTTCTTTCAGTACAGCACGAAACACGATCATCAACATCTCCATGGCTGACCTCTAAAAAGGTGAGCGATCAATATACAGGTTCCCATTTGATCATGGAAGGCATGGGTGAGAATCAGCAGGGCGAAACGACCGCGGGCCCTCAATATTTTCCGCTGGCGGGGTGGGACAGAACCGAGGGCAGCAAGGCTAGGCTTGTCCGTGGTGTTTGTTTGCTCTATCTTGTTTCTCTTGTTGAGTGAAACCAGAGAAACCAGCTCCCTGCCATGCGCCGGAACATGGGTGAGGGTGTTGTTTGATTTCCAGGAAACTAGAATCTCCCCGTTCTTTCTTGCATTTTCGGTAGAATGCACCAGTCTCACCCGGTCTCAAGAGGGATTTACGGTTTCCTTCATAGAAGGCACACTGCTGGACCAGGGTTCGGGGATACTGCCAATGGATGGGGCACTCAGGTTGCTGTGACGGCTGCTCATCGCTGAATGTTCTGAGTACTATTCGTGACCAGATGTACGGACAACAAATGAATTCAGGAATTTCCCTTCTGTCCCCAATCATCGCACGCAAGGTGTGGCCGTGAGCGATCCACCACAGGCAAGCTGGACCGAGGCAGGCCAGACGTGCTCTGCGCGCTGGCGCTCGGAGTGGGGAGCGCCAGCGCCTGCACGCGTGGCTATTGCCAACGACAGCATGACCGCCGACGCTGCCTATCGCCTGGCCTGCGAGGGGACCGCGCTGCTCTGGCGGGGCGATTTCCAGAATGCGCGACAGTTGCTGAATGCGATGGCGCGGCGAGCCGACCGCAATCCTCCCAAACCGGGCTCGTCGCCAGCTGAGGCCTTCCATGTTCATCGACAGGCCCAGTCCCGTCGCGCACGCATATTGGGGATGCTGCTGGTGGCACTCGAGGACGGCTACGATATGAACTTGCGACGTGCGCCTGATATGCGCCTGGCCTGCACGGAAGCCTACGGCCTTGGTGAAGGGGTTGCTCTGGTTTCGTTGCGCGAGCT
>JANYEF010000011.1 GCA_025363325.1 Nitrospira sp.
CAGAGCGATTCAAAAATCGGGTTCGCGAAGCGGAACGCCAGGAGATTCTGCACCGTCTCTTTTCCGAGGTAATGATCGATGCGGTAGATCTGGGATTCCTCGATATAGCGATGCAGGGTCGTATTCAGATGCCGGGCTGAGGGAAAGTCGTGGCCAAATGGTTTTTCGAATACGACGCGGACCCACCCGTGGCTCTTGAGCAGTCCCGCCTGATCCAACCGTTCCATCGCGCTGGGCACGGTGTCCGGTGGCAACGCCAAGTAAAACACCCGGTTCTCCGGCATCTTATGGGTACGCTCCAACCGGCGGATGTACAAGGCCAACGCCTCATAATCTTGAGCGCTCCCTTCATGCAGGGTCTGGTAGTGAAGACACTCATCGCACCAGACGCGCAACTCCGTTTCATTGCGCCAGCCGGCTTGCTGCAGACCTTCGAAGGCCCAGAGCCGAAACCCCTCTTCACCCATCTCAGGCAAGGCGGCGCCGACGATCAGCGTGTTGCGAGTGTCCAGGATTCCCTGATCCCGTAAATGATACAGCGCGGGCAGGAGCTTCCGACGCGTCAAATCGCCGGTCGCACCGATGATGACAAAGACGTGGGGCTCAACCTGATGCTCGGACATCTGTAGGATCCTCCGTGTAAACGGTCAACAGTCTCTTTATGAGGATGCTGAAACAATCCGCCAGCGGCAGCGACCCTGGCGCGTGACGCGCGAGAACAGGCTGGTCTCTCTTGTTTATCTGGTCTGTCTCGTTTCTCTGGTTCATCTGGTTTGTTTTGTTCATCTAGTTGATCTTGTTCAACCAAACAAACGAGACAAGCCAAATAAACCAGATGAACCTGAGATGTCAGACAAACAAAAGCGAGCCCTCCCGAGTACGCAAGCGGCAACGTGCGGATCTTATCTTCATCGGGGCGCCAGAGCTATACTATAGGTGTTCCCTCCTCAATCCATGACTTCTTGCGCCGCCCCTTGATTCGTCTTGTCGTCCTTCGTGCCGGACAGCTGACTACGAAGTCACCGATGAGGACGACGCGGGCCTGGCGATGGTCCTGTCGATCTGAGATCTTGAACTCATAATTCGACGTTTCCAGATAAAGTACAGGACCGGGATGACGATCAGCAGGCTCCGTCGTTGTTGCGCTCTATCTTGTCTCGAGTCTTGCAAGAACCCTCCAGTGCCTCATTCAGAAATGAACAATCCTGTTTCTTGATCTACACCCTTTGCGCACTCACCCACTTGTAGAGTGCCGGAATGATCAGCAACGTTAATATCGTCGAGGTGAACAATCCCCCGATGACAACGGTGGCGAGAGGCCGCTGGACTTCAGCCCCCATCGTCGTGGCTAAGGCCATGGGGAGAAAGCCGAGACTGGCGACGAGTGCGGTCATCAGCACCGGCCTGAGTCGGTCCATCGCTCCTTGCATGACAGCCTGATCAGTTGGGAGCCCTTCTGCTTCGAGTAGCCGGATGTGGCTGACCATCACCACACCATTGAGCACCGCAATGCCAAACAAGGCAATGAATCCGATGACCGCTGAAATACTGAGTGGCATCCCACGTATCCAAAGAGCCACGATGCCTCCAGAGAGGGCCAAGGGGACATTGAGAAAAATCAGCAGCGCGGGGCGCATGGCTCCGAAGATGACCGATAGCACACCCAGAATCAGGAGGAGGGTGATGGGCACAACCAGGGCTAACCGGCTGGTGGCTTCTTGAAGATGTTGAAATTGTCCGCCCCAGGTCAGTTCGTACCCTGTCGGAAGCGGCACCTCACGTGCCACGGCGCGCTGAGCCTCTGTCACGAAGCTCCCCAAGTCCCTTCCCCGGATGTTATTTTCCACCAGGATACGTCGCTGGACATGTTCTCTGCTGATCTGAGCCGGGCCCGTGTCTACTCGGATGGCCGCCACGCGAGAGAGGGGGACGAGTTCACCATGACCGGTTGGGATGAGCAGATTGCCCAGTGCGGCAGGATCAGCTGATGCGCGATCAGTCAGGCGGACGACAAGGTCAAACCGTCGTGAGCCTTGGACCACGGTTCCGACGACACGTCCCACACGTGTGGTTTGGACGAGGGTGAGCACGTCGTCTGCCGTGAGCCCATACCGGGCGATCTGTTCCCGGTCCACAATCACTCGCAGAAGTGGAAGGCCCGCGATCTGCTCAACTCTGACGTCTGCTGCGCCACGCACGGTTTCCAACACACGCGCCACGGCCTCGGCTTGCTGTTTGAGCACCTCCAGATCGGGCCCAAAGATCTTGACGGCGAGATCGGAGCGCGTCCCCGCGATCAACTCGTTGATGCGAATCTCGATCGGTTGCGTAAAGCCGAGGCCGACGCCAGGTACCGCATCGAGAATGGCGGACCTCATCTTGGCGATCAGGTCCTCTCGAGTGCCGGCCGTCGTCCATTCGTGCTGCGGCTTGAGAATGACGAACACATCAGACATCTCCACTCCCATCACGTCGGTCGCCACCTCGG
>JANYEF010000034.1 GCA_025363325.1 Nitrospira sp.
GGCCTGGAGCAAGTCCTGGATTTCTTGGAGCAGCTGCGCGTCAGCCAAGCTGAGCTGGAATGGCTCACACAGACCGGACGGTTCAGTCGATCGTGCCTGGACTATCTTGAAACCCTGCGGTTCTCCGGCGACGTGCATGCCATGCGGGAAGGAACAGTGTTTTTTCCACATGAGCCGATCCTTCGCGTGACCGCTCCCCTCCCCCAAGCGCAGCTCGTCGAAACCAGGATCATGAATCTGCTCAACTTTCAGACGCTCATCGCCTCGAAAGCGGCGCGATCGGTCTTGGCCGCCGGAGGGAAACCGCTCATCGACTTTGGGTTGCGTCGGGCGCACGGCGCTGAGGCAGGCCTGCTCGCCGCGCGAGCCAGCTATCTGGCCGGCTTTGCCGGAACCTCGACGGTCCTCGCCGGCATGGAATATGACATTCCGATCTACGGCACCATGGCCCATTCCTTTGTGCAGGCCCACAAAGACGAGAAGACCGCCTTCGAGCATTTTGCTATAGCTCAGCCAAAAAACGCAGTCCTCTTGATCGATACCTACGACACGGAGGCGGCGGCACACAAAGTAGTGGCGCTGGCTCCGAGCTTGAAACAGCAGGGCATCATGGTGAAGGCGGTACGGTTAGATAGCGGCGACCTGGCAGACCATGCGCGAAAAGTCCGGCACATCTTGGATGAGGGGGGCTTGCCACAAGCCCAGATCCTGGCGAGCGGCAATCTGGACGAATACCAACTGCGGCGGCTGATCGCCGGCGGAGCACCGATCGACAGTTTTGCCGTCGGCACCGCCATGACCACGTCGGCCGATGCACCGTCGCTCGATTGTGCCTACAAACTTCAAGAGTATGCGGGCCGACCCTGCCGGAAGCGATCGGAAGGGAAAGCCACCTGGCCTGGCCGCAAACAGGTCTACCGACAATACCGCCACGATGGACGACTCGATTACGATACCGTGACCACGGTGCAGGCCCCCGGAACAGGAGATCCGCTCTTACATCCCGTGATGACAGAGGGCCGCCGCCTCGTTCCTGCTCAGAAATTGACGGAATTGCGTCAACGGGCCGCCGCACAGTTGGCACGGTTGCCCGATCAGCTTCGGAGTCTTGAGTGCGATCACCCCTATGACGTTCGGATCTCGCAACCGCTTCAGGATCTCGCGCTCGCCGTGGACCAATGTGGTAATAATCATCCTCACACGACCGAAGAATCTTTCTCAAGGAGCCACGAATGAACAGAACGTATGCCGGAGTCTGTGCCGTCCACAGCATGTTGATCGCGGTGCTGGCCATCAGCATACCGGCCATCACCCATGCAGCAGAGCCAAGTCAGGCAGGCAGTCACCCCACCCGCTGTGAGAGCCTGTACAAAAAGAAACCCGTTCCGCCCAAGCAGCTGCAGGCGATCGTGGCATCGCATGGACAGTGGCTCGAACACCGTGAGAAGCCGGAATATCAACGCGCGGATCTGTGCCAGGCAGACTTGCGCAAAGCGAAACTCGCCGGGGCCAACCTGGAACGGGCGCGATTGGAAGGGACCGTCCTCCGCCAGGCGAATCTGTCCCAAAGCAATTTGTCGCAAGCGAGTCTCGCGGGAGCCGATCTCACGAAAGCCGTCTTGGAAGATAGCAACCTGACAGGAGCCGATCTCCGGCATGCACGATTGTCGAACGCCAATCTGTTCCATGCGATAGGCGATGAAGCGGCGCTCTACAACGCCGTCCTGACCGGGGCACAACTGCGCGAGTCCGCCTTCGAACGGGCCCATTTTGAGGGAGCGGACCTCTCCTCAGCTGATCTGACCAACGCCTCCTTCACCGAGACCTACTTCTACGGCGCCAACCTCGCCCGGGCCATCTTGGCAGGGACCGACCTGATGGGGGCCGACCTCCGCCGAACCGTCCTGACCAACGCAAACCTTCAACAGGCTAACTTGCAAGGCGCACTCCTCGACGGTGCTCGGCTCGACGGTGCCCTGATGGTGGAAGCAGACTTAGAAAGCGCCTATCTCGACGACGCCAGTCTGGTGGGGGCCAACCTGCGGGAGGCCATCCTCCACGGAGCGGACTTACGATACGCGAACTTCCGTTCGGCCGGTTTGCAGCAGGCTGATCTGGAAGGGGCCAATCTGGAAGGAGCGCAGTTGATCAAGGCAAAGGTACAGTCAGGCAAACTTCGGATGGCGATTTTCTATAAGGCCGTCCTGGACCAGGCGGATTTTCGAGATGCCGAACTCTATCGAGCGGTGCTGATCGGCGCCAGGGGAACCAGCACCATCTTTACGAAGGCGGACCTCAGCGAGATTCATGCACCGAAAGCCCAATTCCATCACGCACAATTCAATGAGGCGGCCATGGAATCGGCCAATCTCGTCGCAGCGGACCTGAGCGGTTCGAACTTCACCCATGCGAATCTCGCCTATGCCAACCTCCAGGAGGCGAACCTCCGAGGCGCCACGTTCACCGGAGCCGATCTCACCGGTGCGCGACTGGATGACGCTGATCTTCGACAGGCGAACTTGCGTGGAGCCACCCTGACAGGAGCCATTGGCCTGACGCAGGCCCAGCTCGATACGGCCTGCGTAGACGAGCAGACAAAATTACCAGCAGAGCTCAGCCGCCCGGCGCCGTGCCCTACCACAAACCAAAAGGCAACACGCCGGTAGCGGAAGGTTCAGGCTGAGGTTACGGTTGACGGGACGAGCACAAGAAGGGGAACATGATTCCGGAAACCATCTAAATGTCTAAAGAGAACAGCTGTGCGTAATCAACTCAAACACATCTCTCTTGCGGGCATGCTCTTGATCTCCGCCATCCTGATGCAGGGCTGCTCAGTCCTGGTCTGGGTGGGCATCATGTGCGCTGATGTGGCTCTTTGCAGTGACGTTGAGTTCGAGCCCTTTGAACAGGCGTGGGTGGCACCGCCAGAGGCGCGACAGCAGGTTCCTCTCAAGCACATTGCAGTGGCTCCCTTTGTCGGGGATCTACGCATGGCAGACTGGTGGGCGACCGTGCTCGGACAAGCAACCGACCGTCACGTGATTAGTCCGGCTGAGGTAGCCAGCCATCTCCCCGCGAATGTGCTCACACAATTGACGCAGAGCACCACCGACCAGGACGACATCGCACTGGCGCCGCAGGTTAGCCGGGATACTCAGGCGGATGCGGTGCTCTTCGGAAGAGTGGTGAGCAAACCGCTGCGGAAAGCATTTTGGGGATCGAAGGAGCGATATCCGAAAAGATTGTACCTGCATCTGATCAGTGCGGAAGGGACACTCTTGTGGAAGGCTGAGCTCCCTTTCGCAGTAGTGAAGGGAACGAAGGAAGTTGATGAAGAAGTAGCCAAACGAGTTCTCCTGACCCATGTCAGGACCCATGCGAAGGAACTGGGATGGACCGAACTCGGACTAACCGCTGCGCACACGGGGTCATGACTCTAACCTAGGGCCTGTGTCTTAAATGCTCCATTCCTCAAAGGCGCGAACCTCTGTAATGATCCGCAGAACTTGTTCAAACACATTCGGCAGATTCTCCCAAAGAAGTCGAGCATGGAGAATGGCTCCAGGAACCCTTAGTCACATCTGCGTGCCGTGAAGAACTGAAACGAAAACGAAGAGAGACCCGGCGGGCACATCATCGCGGAGCCCTAGCCCGCATTATTCACGAAGACTTCTACTGCAACCGCCGATACGCCGCTGCGACAAGCCTGACGGCGGGTGGGCTCGCTGCTCAGTCGGTCAACATACTGTTTCAAGTATGCCTCCCTTCCTCGTGGGCTCGGCCCAGAAGCCTGCCTCGCCCACTCTTACAAGGGGGCCAGCCCCCTTGTAGAATCCCCACGAAGGGGGCACACCCCCTTCGGAACTCCCAGGCGTGGCGTTACCCCGCCTCGCGGCTCCTCGCGCCCGTCTCGCGTGGCGTCTCAGCGGTTTCGTGACGAACTCTCGTGAATAATGAGGACTAGCCCAACCCAAGAAGTGGGCGATGAAGTCTACTGTCCACAAAACCTGCAAGAGTTCCGGTCCGCAAGCTCTCGAAATTCCAGCCTGCCAAAACGAGCCCTCCGGTGTCCTTAAATCAGAGGATTGAGGGACAGTGATTTGTATCTGCACGCCACCGTATTCCTCTGACGGGGGCTCGTCCGTCCTTACCACTGATGCCGAATCGGCGGCCTATGCCAGGCTCTATGATATGAACGCACAAATCACAGGTACCATAGTTGAGTCATTCGCAGCGATAACGGCACTATGCCTACCAGAATACTCAATAGTTAGAAATCAGAAAGGCCCCAATGCGCGACCTCCGGTTTCTGCTCAAGACTCACTACGCTGGCAGTCATGCGTTGATCGTCGGCATCAACCAATATGAGAAAGCCTCGCCTCTCTCGTATGCGGTCAACGATGCGGTAGAGATTAAAAACATTCTGGCCAGTGATTTTGGATTTCCGTTGGAAAACATTTCTTACCTAGCTGATGCGGCGGCAACAAAGAGCGCGATTCTGAAAGCGTTCTTTCGTTTCACTAAAGACGAAGTTGGCCTCGACGACAGGGTTCTTGTTTTCTTTGCAGGCCATGGGCACACCCTTACGGGTAGTCGCGGTGAGATCGGATACCTTGTGCCCTACGATGCCGACATGTCCGACTATTCAACCTTCATCCGATGGGATGATCTGACGAAAAACTCGGAGCTAATACGTTCGAAGCATGTTTTGTTCATCATGGATGCCTGCTACGGGGGCCTCGCGCTTACGCGACACGCCCAGCCTGGAAGTACCCGCTTCCTAAAAGACATGATGCTTCGCCATGCGCGACAGGTCTTGACCGCAGGTAAAGCAGACGAAGTTGTAGCTGACGCCGGCGGTCCACTTCCGAATCATTCGATATTCACAGGCCATCTGATCGAGGCTCTT
>JANYEF010000056.1 GCA_025363325.1 Nitrospira sp.
ACCGTCGCCCAAGTGGCCCATCACGTCCGCGATCTGATTTTCGTACCACCAAGCCAAGCCGCCTTCAAGCTTGCCCAAGTGGTTACGCGCATTGCTGGTCAGGCGTCCGATAATCAGTCCTGGTGCCTGGCTGGCGGCAGCGTAGTAGCGTTGCACTACGCCTGCGCCCACATCGCCAAGCGCGGCGCGTTGTAAGTTGGAAAACACCGCCAGTAACCGCCCACAGTGGTAGGCGGGTTCTGGATGATTGGGGTTGAGATATGCAGTCATGGTGTGGGCACCTCCAGGTTGAAGTCGAAGAAAATAGGCTTTAATAAGCCCCATGCGGGCGTGGTTGAATGGGGGCTGGTCTTTATCGACCAGATCGGTGCGGAACCTCGCCAGTGCCTGCACCATTAACGGTTGCGGGATGGGCAGGCGCTGCATTGCCACCTTCCATAACGTAGCGCTGGTAGGCGCGGGCAAGTCCTTCAGCTCTCGCACCAATGCTCCGCACACCGCCATGAACTTGGGATCATGAGCTTGCCCTTTGCCGTCACGGGCAACAATGGCGAGATCGGCAAACCATGCTTCTACATTACGCACCAAGTTCTCGAAAGGTCCTTCCATCCAGTCGCGCACCATCACTCGTCCTGATGCACCTGAAAGCGCCAGCGCGTAGTAATGGTTGTTGCCCAAATCAACACGTTCGCCTTTGCGGATGGATTCAAGCATCCGACGCGCAGCCCCCAGTGCTGCCGCTTTCGTTTGTTCCTGCGACTCGAAACCGTTCAACCATTCCAGAGGATCGTCTTGTAGGGCGACCTGTTCCTTGAACCAGTGAACGACCAAAGCGTTGGCGAGCTTGCGGGAGTGGCTGCGAATCAAGTCGTTGAGACCATCTACATATTTCTGAGCAGCTTCGGCGCTCATGGCGGCATTGGCAGATTGATCTAAACCGAAAGAGCCGAAAGCGGCTTTGTCGAAACCCACCATCACATCGCCCATACTCAAGCCACCAACGCCAGATAGCCCTGTAATCTTAGGGTGGGTCGGCAAGGGTTGGGTTGCATTACCCGTGAGGAAGCAAACCATATCGCCCTCGTCAGAAGGCGTGGAATCGGATTGGCCTCCTTCCATATCCGTCTTTCGCCATTCGCGCCACCATGCCTGAATGGTACTGCTCGCGCGCGGGTCACTGCCATCCACTTGCCAGCACAGCCAGTCAGTCGGCTTGGCTTTGTTTCCTGACAGTGCTTTTCGTATTTCCGCCAGACTGGATTCATCTTCCAGAACATTCGCAATGACGGTGAGATGAGAGGAGGCCCCAGATGCCGAGCGCAGCATGTCAATGAAAAATCGGTGTTTGCCGTAGGTCCTTTCTATCTTGTCTTGTTCCTCACTAGCTTTGAACAGAAGTACGACCGTCTGAA
This sequence comes from Nitrospira sp., assembly GCA_025363325.1. Taxonomy (GTDB): domain Bacteria; phylum Nitrospirota; class Nitrospiria; order Nitrospirales; family Nitrospiraceae; genus Palsa-1315. Next base: position 1,413 of record JANYEF010000056.1, read on the forward strand.
CCGTCTCCACTAAAAAGTGTGACTTGCCGCCAGCATTCATATTGGGCATATCAGGGCAACGGGGGTGCACCGCTCCGCGCTTGCCATCACCCAGCGGCAACACATTCAGAAACCGTCCGTCAGCGCCCAGTTCAACGCACCAGCGCACCTCACGGGTTTTGAAACCTGGTTCGGAGTCGAGACCATCTCCATAGTTCATCAGTGCTTGCAGCATGCCTATGGCCTCCCCGGCTTCTTTACCGCCGAGCTGTCGAACGGCGGAACTTCCAGCACGCCGTTGCGAATGTGGGCGTCAAACAGAGTGATGAACGGTTTGTCGGTATCCTTAACCGTGTCCTTTCGCAGGTCAAACACGTCGTAGAGCATAAAACCCAGATGCTGATCCATGGCGGCGAGTGACTGGACTTTGGCATCTGGCGATTCCAGATACTCAAAGAATGCCGGGAATTCTCGGCAGCCCAAATAGGGTTGCTGAAAGCATTTGCCTTGCTTGGCGCGACGCTCGAAACAGGCGTTGAACTTGCCGTAGTCCTGACTGAAGGTTGGCTTGGGAACGATCTTCGCCGTGAGTCGGTAACGCACGTTCTTGAGCGCCATGGTCTGGCGCTGGGTGCGGCCTTTCTGATCGGTGCCGAGTTCATCCTTGCCGCCGTCCGCCCAGATGGGTTCGGGTTGCTCGCGCCCTTCCATCCACGCCTTGAGCGTACGATCCGCAGGCACTTTGTCTTTTACTTCGTTCCGCCGCAGGGCAATGTAGCGTGGCAATTCCAGGACCTCTATATGAGTCACCTGCCAGTGGAAATAGGGGCGCATAATGCTTTCCCTGCCTTGCCGTTCCCGTAGTCCATCCCAGTAGATGGCGTCGAAGATGCCACGTGCCGCAGAAGGCGTGATGACCGGGTAGGAGAAACGCTCGACCTTCATTTCTGGCCGCGTAAAGCAGGCGAAGTCGCCCCAAACTTCCAATGTGTGTGTGCCGTTAGCCATGTCTTCTCCTATGCGATGAACACCTGTTCGCCTTTGGGTGGATTCAACCCGATGGTTTCGTCGTAAAAATCTCCTTCAAGAACGAACCACTCGTCGGAGACGCCACCGCGCCGCAACTTCGCCGGAATTGCCCAGGCGGGTGAGCCGTCATTGGTGCGATAGACACTGAC
>JANYEF010000087.1 GCA_025363325.1 Nitrospira sp.
GAATAGGTATTGCCCCTCTCGGTGAACAACAACATCGAGACCGCGAAAAGACTCGCCTCTTCGGGACACAGACCTTCCCGGTCGTGGAGAAAGGCATCCTGAATCAGCAGCCGGCCTCCGGGATTCAGGGCGGCCAACGAACGCCGAAATACCGCCTGATTGTCTTTCGGCGAATAGATGTGGAGCACGTTCGAATACCAGATGACATCGTAGGTGCCGGGAATGGCTTCCGTCAACAAATCCAACGGCAGATAGGAAAGTCGCGCGCCGGCCTTGTGAGTCGACGCAATCTCCTTCGCCACGTCGAGCGCTGCGGGGCGGTCGCACACCGTGGCACGGAGCGTGGGATTCGTTGCGAGGAAGGCCATCGCATAGGTGCCGGGACCGCCGCCAAGATCGAGCAGGGTCCGCGCGCCACGCAGATCGATCTGGGCCGCGATCTTCGGAGCCGTCTCCAGAGTCCGGTGATGCATCGCCCACGTGAACCGATGACGGTAGCCGGGTTCTTCCGGCTCATCGTGATCGAGCGGCAGTCCCGTCTTCACCGACTCCAGCAGGCGTCCCCAATCAGCCCAATGGCTCGTGATCAGCCGGAGATAGTCTCCCCGATAGGCTGGATGCTGTGCGTTCAACGCTGTGGCACCCAACCGACTGTTCGTATAGATCTCGCCATTTTTCTTCAGCAGTCCGGCCATCGCGAGATTCCGGCAAAGAATGGCCAGACCCCGCTCGCTGACCTTCATATCACGAGCCAGATCAGGAATCGTCCATGCCTTCGTACCGATGGCCGTGAAGAGGTTCAGCTCAAGAGCGGCTATTAAGACCCGCGGTAACCGGTATGCCGTGATTGCATCGCGAAAGTCATCGAACGTGGTGATCGGCCTGCTCACCCAACCACGCCAATCGTCCGCACACACCAATGCATCAGGTCCTGCACGGCCATAGAATTTGTCATATCCACATTCCGTTCGAAGCGAGCTGCCACATAGTCGTCGTTCATCTCGGTCTGTTCGGAGAACCCCGATTGCAGCAGAATCTCACGGTACTTTGCGACTGCCGGTTGGATATAATATTTGGCCTGTTTTGCAATCTCGTCTGTGCCGAGGTCCTCCGGCGTCCCATCGGAGAGCAGCGTCATCACATCGTCTAGCGCCATCCCATACTGGCAGAGGAGCTTTCCGTCTGGCGTGAGTTCCAGCAGCCATCCATCGTGACCAAGCTCCATTGCCATCGCACCGCCTGGGTCCAACTCCACTAACCGAGGAAACAGGGGGGCCAGCGAGGCCTTGAAAGTAGCCCAAGACATAGAAGCTTCGTCACTCATACATGCGTCTTTCGATGAGGAGGCACCCCATCTTGCCCGGCGAGGCTAGCACGCAGGGCTGCCAAACGTTGAATATTCTCTTCGAGCTTCGGCAGCTGGTACTTGCGATCCATATGCACCACCAGTTCAAGGAGATCTGCCGCTTCACGCAACTTGCCGGTCTCTTCATAACATTGTGCCAACAGATACCGAGCACCGCCTGTCCGCAACTCGTCGCGCGATCGCTCGGCAATGGACTGGCTGGTCTGGCAGCAGGCAATGGCGTCGCCGTACCGCTGCTGCATCAAAAACGTTCGACCGATCATGCGCCAGGCATCGGCCACACCGCCATCATTTCCCAACCGGCGCATCAGGACCAGCGACTGCTCATAGTATCCAATCGCCTGCTCGAACTCTTTCGTCTCTCGTGCGACCAAGCCAAGATCCGAAAACAGCACGGCCTTACCGGCCTCATCGTGAGTCTTACTCATGAGATCCAACGCTTCGAGATAGTAGGCCTTGGCACGATCCCATTCGCCCGCATCGGCTCTAAGATTCCCCAAATTACCCAACGTCGTCCCGATTCCCTTCTCGTCCCCGAGAATCTTCTGGAGTTCCAGCACCTCTTGGTAGTAGGTCTGAGCCGCTTCTCGACGCCCACTGACCGCACAAATGTTCCCGAGATTTCCCAGCGTGGATGCTAACGCCCGTTGATCCCCGGTCAGCCGATCACATTCCAACGCCTTCGCATAGCAGGTATAGGCATCGGTATAGAGTCCGCGCGAAAAATGCTCGTTTCCCTGGCGATTGAGTTCTTCGGAGAGTCCGTTGCGTAGCGTCATGATGAGGGCTGGAGCAACCGTTCGACCGCCTGCTTGGCACCGGTGAGCATCGAGGTCCCGTCGCCGACCAAGAGACTATCGAAATTGTACTTGAGGAGACGACGCAATCCCTCTTGGGCCTTCGCCACGTCGGCATATTTGTCAGCGGGGAGCATACTGACGGAACCAGCAGGCTTGCCGATCAAGGCATCGCCGACAATCAGCACACCCTTCCCCTGCTGAATGAACAGGGCCGACTCGCCGGGAGATTTCTGGTCTTTCAGCTGGATCACCCAGATCCCGCCTGTAAGCAATTCCCCGTCTTTAAATGTTTTGGTCGGCTTGAGATCCATCTGTGCTGCATCCGCCTCCGGCACTTGCAACTGGCACCGAAACTCGTCTTGGTACTTCGCCGCTTCGCGGGCATGGTCGCGATTCGTCACGATGATGTAATCGACAGGGCCGTTGCGGAGAATCACGGAACTCGCGTCGCCTGTCATCGGCGGAGGATCGATGAGAATCTTATGCTCCCCGACCGTCAGAAAGAGCCCGTTGAAATCGAGCTGCTTCTCTTCGGAGAACCAGGACCATTGCCAGATCCCGGGAAGCAGGTTTTTCATGATACAAGGGTGCGACGCGCGAGAGTCGCGAGACAAGCGAGACGCGCCGGGACAATCTTAATCATTTTGTACTTGTTCGCACTTGGCGCCTTTCGCGCCCCTCCCGCTCGCCGCGCTGTCTCACAGCGCGGCGACGGCATCCTTCACGACTTTTGTGACTTTCGTCAGGATGCTGGCTTCGTTGGGCAGATCGATGATGTCGTCTTCCGAAATCGTAATGAATTTTCGATTCGGCCCCTTCGTCAGAGAAATCAGAAATATACTATTAGAAGGCGTGACGGGAATGACGACCTGCACGGCGGCATCAGTCCCCTTCACCACCTCCAAAAACTTCTGTTTTCCCTCTTCCATCTCGTCCATACTCTCCACCTTCCTCTTCCACCTGGCAGGCGATTCTCTTCGCGGCAGTGGTCGGGTTGTCTCCCATTGCGCGCATCGACCGATCACCTTCTGAGGTGAGGGGTCGCGAGCAGGGAGACGCCCGTCTGCCGCCGCTCTTACATTTTATTTCCGCCCGCCAACAGCTTTTCAACTTCAGCTACAATCACCTCTTCACCAGCCAGATCCATATCGCCGACACGCTGCCACCGGATCACGCCCAGCTGATCGATCACATACACGTTGGGAATAAACTTCCCTCCGCCGTACAATCTGTCAGTCATCTTGTTCGGGTCAAGCAGATAGGGATACGTGACTTTCACGGGAAAGGCGGACAAGAACTCACCGACCTCTTTCTTCGAGTTGCCGGAAGAATTGACGCCGAGCACGGCCACATCTTTCCTCTTCGTCATCTCGGAAACTTTTTGGAGCGTCGATCCTTGCATCATGCAGGGATCACAGATATGAAACAGTCCGAGCACCACAACCTTCCCCTTATAGGTATCCAACCCCACCGTCTCACCGGTGATGGCCGTCAACGCAAACGAGGGCGCCTTCTCGCCGACCTTAAACAACCCGTCGGCAAGAACTAGATGGGCCGCAAGGACAGGGACCAGTAGCGCCCCAAGGACGAGGATCATGCGTTTCATCGTAGCCTCCTTCTTAAGCAGTGCCGAGTCCTGAGCGAGGAAACAATCGATCCAGCCCTGCACTTCCTAACGCGCTATCCTACCATGCAGATTTTTTCAGGGGCAATGGCGGCAGTGCGCCCACACAGTAGCCACAATGCCAGATCCCGCAGGCTGCTCAAAACGTCTGCCAACAAGGCCGCAGCCGAAGAAAACACCGGAAGCGTACCCTCAGGGGTACGTTGAGGATTTTTCTGAGGTGAGAACGAAGTTGGCAGGCGTTTTCAGCAGCCGGCTACTCGTTCGATTCGAGGCTCGACGGCGTCTTATTGAGCACGGTTGCGGTGGCG
>JANYEF010000130.1 GCA_025363325.1 Nitrospira sp.
GACCTCGAAGAGACCAGTCTCCCGGACAATGTTAATGATGACCATCATCCCGATCAGCAGAAACACGACGTTGTAGTCGACACCAAACTCATGGGAATAGAACGCCTCGTCTTGCGACACCACGCCGAGCCCGATCATCACCGCCGCCCCGCACAGCGCCACAATCGTCTTGTGGATCCGCTCGGTTAGGATGACCAGATAGCACACGCCGAAGATGAGTAGGGCCAAAGAAATGGAAGACAATCTATACCTCTTGCCGCCTGAAGGATGACGCTGGGCTCAGAATCTTTCACGCATTATCCGGAGACCACTGCTGCAATGCAACGAGAGTCGTCTTTTTCGAGGCCGTGAATACCGGGCCAACTACAGAAAATATCTTCACTTTCCCTATCAACGCCACGCGCTTCAGCAGGATGCTGCAATCGTCCGCCAGCGACGTATTCGACATCCGTTAAGCGTATCTCGTGAAGCGCCGTTCGTATCCGGATTCATTCGGGCATCTCACGTTTTACGTTTCACCTTTCACGAACGACAAAGACGGCCTGTTCAGCATCCTGCTTAAGAGAATCTTGGCACCCATGTCTGCAACATCGAACACATGACAGAGGTCCACTTCGTCGTATGAGAAGCCACGTTGTACGTTTATAAGAACCGATGGACTCTTTCGCATACTGTCCGCTTTCCCATACTGTCCGCTTTCGAGAACATACTCTACAGAAGCCCTTCTCTTTCTTTCCGCCTAGATAAAGACGCGATGGATTATGCGTTTCCCATGGTTCAGTTCTTGCTCAGGCCTGACTTACATCTCGTTCACGCCGGGAAACAACGGTTGAATCCCGGATCTTAGAACTCCTGAAACATCATGAGGAGGGCAGCATGTCGCATCGTCGCAAGAAGTTCCTGTCGGCCGGTCTAGCAGGGGTGCTGTGTTCTACAGCGCTGTTCGGTGTCGCTGTGGCTCAGTCTGATGGAAAAAACAATCTGCACCTTCCCGGTATGCGGGACCGGCCTCACTCCCCGGACAATTCCTTTACGCGCATGTTTCCTGAGTTGCCGCCCTTCGCCTTGCCGACCGATGCCGCACGGGATCAAGCCAAGAAGCTGGGTGAAAAAGGCGGCCTCATCGATGCGTTGGATAACCTGACCGATCCTATTAAGTCGATCACCGAACCCCTGATATTCAGCCCGAACAATCCTGACAATCCCAATATGACGGCTGGCGTAACCTTCTTCGGTCAGTTCCTGGACCACGATATCACGCTCGACCCGAGATCCCCGTTGCTCGAACGGAGCAATCCCAGAAAGACGACCAATTTTCGCACTGCGGCGTTCGATCTGGACAGTGTGTATGGGAGTGGGCCGGAAGAATCCCCGGAGTTGTATGACGTGAGTTCCGGCGATATCAAGCTGCGAGTGGAACCTATTCCTGGTTCAGAGCTTGTCTCTCGTAAGGGCGCGATCCGTTTCGACCTACCGCGTGATCCCAACAATAACGCCATCCTCGGAGATAGCCGGAACGACGAACACGTGATCCTTGCTCAGTTCCACTTGGCAGTACTGCGTTTTCATAACGCGGTGATCGACTACTTGCGCGCAGATCCCGCTCATGCCGATCAATCGGCTGAACGGGTCTTCAAGCTCGCCCAACGCCAGGTCCGCTGGCACTATCAGTGGATCATCCTGCACGAGTTCCTGCCGCTGACGATTGGGCAAGAGCGCGTCGATGACATCCTCAAAAAGGGACTCCGATTTTATGATGTGGACAAGAGAAATCCGTTGATCCCCATCGAATTTTCAGTGGCCGCCTACCGCTTTGGCCATTCGCAAATTCGTCCGAGCTATCGGCTGAACTTCGGTCCCACTGGCGGGTCCCCGTTCTTCGCCTTCATCTTCGACGATACTCAGGATCCCAACGACCCGGACCCGAACGATCTACGTGGCGGCAAGCGCGCGCCCCGTCGGTTCGTCGATTGGCAAACCTTCTTCAAGTTCGACACCACCAATTTCCGATTCAACAAGCAGATTGACGGCAAGCTCTCCAGCGTCGTACTGCTGCTTCCAGGATCGCGCGGACCTGCCCCGGGCCTGCCGTCCGACGGGGTGCAATCGTTGCCCTCCCGCAACCTGATGCGCCACGTCAATTTCGGGATACCGTCCGGCCAGGCGATAGCGCGGAGGATGGGCCTTCCGGTGTTGACCGCCACACAGCTGGAGGCGCTCACGCCCTTTGGCATGGAGAAGAGCACCCCACTCTGGTTTTACATTTTGAAGGAAGCGGAGCTCATGGAGAATGGTCTCCGCTTAGGACCGGTGGGAGGCCGCATCGTCGGCGAAGTGTTTATCGGTCTGCTGAAGGCCGATGACACTTCCTATCTGTCCGCTCAGCCAAAATGGACACCGGTGCTGCCGTCTGCGACGCCAGGCGAGTTTCGCATCACCGATCTGTTGACCTTTGCCGGGGTGGTTCCACCGTTGAACTAACTACGGTAATCGAAGGGCTCGGGAGGCTTCATTGCCCTGAGTGGGCGAGAAAAGACTCCCGGCCCCTTTCATTTTTCTCTCGGCCTCTTTCGTATTTCACCACGAGGCAAACACGACCATGCGGGCCAGTCGATCATCAACGTAGAATATCCCCGTTTGTTCTGCGGTCCCACGCGTAACGTTGACACAGCGTTTCCGATTGCCTTCACTAGTGATCAGGAACGGCCATGGCCGTCTCAACATTGAATTTCAAATAGGCCAAATCACGAGCAAAAAGACTATCGCCATCGCTTCCAGCTGGCATTACATCTGCATAACCCCACCATTGAAAGTCCCTACAATCATCCAGCGGCAAGACCGCAGAAAAGAACCAAGTTATGGTGGTCCGACAACATCCCCGATTCCAAACGACGTTTTCCGGCACCCTCGTCCACCAGGGTCTCCTCCATCCAATAGACAAGGCGCTGGATCTCTCGCGCAAAGGATGTCGGCTTGAAAGCCCCTTTCGAGCCTCCGCGGGAATGAAGGTGGACCTTCTGATCTTCCTCCCCGAAGCAGAGATCCCGATTCTGATCCAAGGCGCCGTTGTACGTTGGTCCGGCGCGCACGGGATCGGGATACAGTTTCAGTCCATCGCCTCGCCCCATCAGGAACGGTTAGCCTGCACCCTCCGGCAGCTCGAAACCACAGCCGGTCACAGCTAACAACGCGCGCGCGTTGTTCCACAAAAGACTCTCGCCCCCTTTCTACTTATAACGGAAAGCTCCCAACATCAGACAACCTCGCACCGACCGCTAGGCATCCCGTGCCAGTTGTGCTACAACCCCGCCGAAGGATTGTCGGGCTCGCTCGGGGGTTGTTCACATGACGATGGGGCCTCGCTCAAAATCCTCCGCGCGATTCACTCTGGCCGGAATCTTCTGCAGCCTGGCCGTGACCGGCTGCCTCTCACCCATCACGCTGACTCGCGCCGTGACGGCCTATGATGAGGCGGTCACGGATGCCATCTCCAAACAACTGCTCATCAACATCGCCCGCGCCCATCAGCATCAACCGATTCACTTC
>JANYEF010000186.1 GCA_025363325.1 Nitrospira sp.
CTAGTAAGATTGCCCCGCAACACCAGGGTTCTTCCTAGTCCCACCCACTCTCCAAGGAGCCTACGATGCCATGATATTTCCTGAGAGGAGGGTTGTAAGTAATGACCAAACCAAGAATCTTACTTGCCGACGACCATCCAGTGGTAAGGGAAGCCTTGCGGGACCTCTTGGGCGAACTGGGTGAAGTGGTGGGGACGGTGAAAGATGGGCAGGAGCTCGTGGAAGCGGCACAACGGCTGAAGCCGGACATTGTTATCGCGGATATCTCGATGCCCAAGCTGAATGGCCTCGCCGCCACTCGTGCCCTGCAGACCTGTGCCCCGCAGAGCAAGGTGATCATTCTGACGATCCATCGGGAGCCGTTCTATGTAACCTTGGCGTTCAATGCGGGAGCCCGAGGCTATCTCCTTAAGAGAACTGGCCTCCACGTAGAACTGTCTCAAGCTCTTCTGCGCGTGCTGGCTGGCGATCGCTATATCGGGCTGGGGGTGAGTGAGGAGTGGGTCCCTGTCGATGGAGCCAAAGTTTCGACGTTGAGGTCGGTGCCGTAGGTACTGGCGCCATGCGTTCCACCATCATGGGAGGGCACAGGATTCTTTGAAGCATGAGTTGAGGGGGTGAACGATGGAGAAAGGGAGACCGTGATGGAAGCACGAGATGGCCGACAGGAGGACGGGATGTTGCTCACGCGGGAAGAGGAAGCCTCGCTCCCCCTACTGGAGCCGCTTTTTGCCCGCCATCTCGACCTCATTCTCGAAACATTGGCCCTTCACCTCGGAAGCGACCCCGACGTGGCCTCGTTGCTGTCGGACGACCTCGCGGTCGCCCGGTTGAAGCGTTCGCAGCAAGAGTATCTGCTCTCTGTGCTGAACGGGGAGAATCAGGGATCTAACGGCAGAGACGGCGCGCAGGCAGCACAATATCGTGATCCCTCGGTCTCGGCGCAGGCTGGCACCTCCACACCTTCGTTCATTTTCTGACCTCCATGCAGCCGCTGGTGTTCGAAGCCTTTTGGACGAGGCCCCGCTTGCACCACACGGTGTGGAACGCCTTGCTGAAAGTGATCTTTCGTGATCTTGAGTTGGCGATGAGGGCCTCCCTCACACAGCGCGATGGGTGGGTGGAGTCAGCCAGGCAGGACGTGAGCGAGATGAGGAGGGCCCTGGATCTTGTGCTGAACAAGCAGGTGGCCGACGAAAGCCAACGCCAGGCCGAGCATCGGACGGTCGTGAGACTACTTGCGGCATGGCGTACGAAGATGTCTGGATCGGCACAAGAGATGGGGACTCCGCTCAATGTGATCATCGGACAAGCCGAGTTGCTGCTTGAGCAGACAAAGGACGGGGAAACCCGGGTCGCTCTCCAGAGCATCGTCAGGCAGGCCGAGCGGCTGATTCTGCTACGAGAGCAGCTGTGTTCCCTCGATCACGGGCTCGGACGTGAACGCCACGCATCAGATTCTCAAGGCCATGGCGGAAGGGCCTCTAGCCGGATGCTGAAAAGCCATTTCGGCCCAGCGGATTTTCGACGGTCTGCACTGTTTGAACGAGATGGGGGCATTCCCACAGGATGCTCAAAAAGGCCGTCCAGAAAGGCCGCAGCGAGTGAAGGCCCGAGGCGTGCCTTCTGCGGTACGTTGAAGGTCTGAACGATGCGAGAACGACGCTGGCGGACTTTTTCAGCATCCTGCTAGTCGGTGCCTCAGTGAAACGCCAATACCGGGCATGGCATCTGGTGTAACACGGCATGAGACACACTGCCGAGCACGAAACGGGTGATTCCCTGCCGGCCACTTGTACCCATCAGAATCAGATCCGATCGCCGCTTAGTGGCTTCTTCCAGGATCATGGCAGACGGCGTCCCGATCACGGTGCCCCCCCGCGCCTGATAGCCTATGGCGCGCAGACGTTCTGCTACGCGGTGGATGTAGTCACGTGCGCTTTGTAAGGCTTGCTCCTTCAGTTTCTCAGCGGCGGCTGCATCGACCGGCCATGGCGGCTCCGTCGAAGGCAATACCGTCAGCAGCGTCACCTCAACCGCATCGTGAAACGGCTTGAGCTGGAGAAAGCGAATCGCGGCTTCCGCGTCGGATAAACCTTGGAGCGGCAGCAAGATCTGTTTCATGGCCTTGACCGGGCCGTTTACGATCAACGTGGCGCAGGAGGCCAGGGTGAGGATGCGGTGTGACACACTGCCGAGCAGCCGCTCCTTGACGGGACCAAGACCCCGGGCTCCCATCACGATGAGATCGGCTTTCTGCTCCTCGGCCGTCGACACAATCACCTCTGCCGGAGACCCGATTCGAAGGTGTTTTGTCGAGGGGCCTGCATGCATCGGGAGCAGGGACTGAACCCGATCGAGCAGCCGCTCGCCGTCTTCCCTCATGCTCTGCTCTAGGCTCTTATAGAGCTCCTCCGCCACTTCCGGTAGCATCATTGGATAGGCCGGTCTCGGGACGTCCAACGCGTGAAGCAGGGTGAGCTGCTCTGCCCGGGCAAAGTATTTCAGGGCATGAACGGCCTCATAGGAATTATCCGATCCGTCAACCGTGAGTAATGTGTTCATCGAAGACGCTCCTTAGAAGACCGTTATTTGGCTTGTCTGGTCTTTCTGGTTTTTTGGTTGAACGAGACTGACCAGATGGACAAAATAAACCAGATGAGCCAGATCAACCCTCATCCGTCTCGCCCGTCTCACTTTTCTCGCCGTTCCGGCCCGTCCTCTCAGTGAAACGCCAGCACCGGGCATGGCATCTTGTGCAATACGGCATGCGCCACGCTGCCGAGCACGAAGCGGGTGATTCCCTGCCGGCCCCTTGTGCCCATCAGAATCAGATCCGATCGCAGCGTGGTCGCTTCTTGCAGGATCATGCCAGCCGGTGTCCCGGTCACGGCGACTCCGTGCGCCTGATAACCGATGGCGCGTAGACGCTCTGCCACACCGTCGATGAAGGCGGCTTGCTCCTCCAGTTTCTCGGTGGCGGCGGCGGCTGCTGCGGCATCGCCCGGCCTTGGTGGCCCTGTCGAAGGCAATACGGTCAGTAGTGTCACCTCGACCGCATCGTGGAACGGCTTGAGCTGCAGAAAACGAATCGCGGCTTCCGCATCGGATGGACCTTGGAGCGGCAGCAAGATCTGTTTCATGGCCTTGACCGGTCCATTCACGATCAATGTGGCACAGGGGGCCTGGGTGAGAATGCGGTGTGACACACTGCCGAGCAGCCACTCCTTGACGGGACCAAGGCCCTGTGCTCCCATCACCCGTGCCCCCATCACGATGAGATCGGCTTTCTGCTCCTTGGCCATCCACACAATCACTTCTGCCGGAAACCCGATTCGAAGCTGTTTCGTCGAGGGGCCTGCGTGCATCGGGAGGAGGGACTGAACCCGATCGAGCAGCCGTTCGCCGTCTTCCCGCACGCTCTGATCAAGAGTCGTATTGTGCACTCCCGCCACTTCCGGCGGCACCATTGGGTAGGCCGGTCTCCGGACGTCCAATGCATGAAGCAGGGTGAGCTGCTCTGCCCGGGCAAAGTATTGCAGGGCGTGAACGGCTGCATAGGAATTATCCGATCCGTCAACCGCGAGTAATGTGTTCATCGAAGACGCTCCTTTGTTTACGCACCTGTGCCTTCGTGTGGGGCAGGATGAACGTATTGCTGAAACCAGATGAGAGCATGCTCCGCAACCTCTTCGAGCGTGGCGGGCTCTTCAAAGAGATGCGTGGCACCCGGCACGATCACAAGACGTTTAGGGCAGACGAGAAGTCGGTAGGCTGCTCGATTCATCTCGATGACCGGCTCGTCGTCTCCACCGACAATCAGCAGAGTCGGCGCAATGACCGACGGGAGATAGGGTTCGGCCAGATCCGGTCTGCCGCCCCGCGACACGACAGCCCGAATCGACGAGGGATCGCGAGCTGCCGCCTGCAGGGCCGCGCCGGCGCCGGTACTGGCGCCGAAATAGCCGATGCCAAGGCCTTTCGTCCGGGTGTCCTGTTCGAGCCAGGCTTTGGCCCACAGAACCCGATCTGCCAGCAGGTCGATGTCGAAGACCTTACGGCGATCCTCGGCTTCATCGGGGGTCAGTAGATCGATCAGCAGTGTGGCTACCCTTCCTTGCTGGAGATGGCGGGCGACGAAATTATTGCGCGGACTGAATCGCCCGCTGCCGCTTCCATGGGCGAAGACCACCATTCCGAGCGCCTGCGCAGGAAGGCCGAGGACTCCTTCAAGTGAGAGGCCCCCCCGCGTGAGTCGTACTGCCGTTTCATTCATTGCCGTCCCCACTGTCCGCACTTCATGCTCACCTTCTAATTACGGACTAAGGGCCGAGCGGGTGTCGCCACCGTTTGGATGGCCAAAGCCCGAGGTACTTCGTCTCTTCATCAACTCTGTCGCATCGGTCATGGCAAAACCGTCAGCTTCATCGCTGCTGTAATCACTCGAAGATCAGTGGCAGTCCGTGGGGCAGAAAAACAGGATATATAGTCCCACCGCGAGCCCGAGCAGGACGGCTCCCAGTAGTAGCCATTGTGTTCTTGTCATAGATCCGCCTCTTGCAGGATGCTGAAAAAGTCCGCCAGCTTCGTTCTCACCTCGAACGCATCCTCAACGTAGCCCAGAGGCTACGCCTCCGGTGTTTTCATCGGCTGCGGCCTTGCTGAACGGTCTTTTTGAGCATCCTGTAGGGGTATTCTCATCTCGTCCCAACCGTGCAGGCCATCGAAGTTCTGCTGTGCCGAAATGGTATTTCCGCAGCCTGCTTGTTTCGTACTACACAGAGACTCAGCAAGTCTGATGCCGTTGGGTTAATAGTCGCATGAAGCGTGAGGGGTGAGGCGTCAGTCATAAGGGGTGAAGAGTGAAAGGCATTTGGCCGCGTCATTTTCCTCACGCCTCACGCCTCACGGTTCACGCCTTCTGTTGCCTTCTGCTACAGAGTGAAAAAGCAAACTGTAGCAGGACACCCCTGCTTAAAAATGAAAGAGCCGATGGCCGATGGATTAGAGTCCGACCAGAGAGACAAAGTCTTTGATTCCACTAAGCTGTTAGCCCTCTGCTATCAGCTCTAGCTTGGTGGCACCGGCCTTGCTGATAACAGGAAATGAGTCAAGCCTTTGGGAGGTCACATGGCTGAACCGCTCTTCACGAAGATCCTTGTGCCGGTAGACTTTTCTCCTTGTTCGGAAGAAGCCTTCCGTGTCGCGCTGACCCTTGCCAAGACATTTCAAGCCCAGCTGCTGCTGTTGCATGTGATCGACACCAATGCCCTGGCGACCTTCAATCAACTGGGGTTATTGGCGGTGCCCTCAGACGCACAGGGTCAGAAGCGGCGGCTGCGCCATCATGCGCGACTCAATGTGCGGCAATTGCTCGAATCAGAGTCGACCAAGGGCGTGACCGTGACGCGAATCGTATTGGAGGGCGGGCCGTTTGTGGAGATCGCGAAGACGGCCCGAATGGAAAAAGTAGATCTGGTGGTGATGGGGAGTTATGGCGGGCGCTCAGGTAACGTGGACAAGATCTTTTTCGGCAGTACGGCAGAAAAGGTGGTGCGGACGGCTGGCTGTCCGGTGTTGACTGTTCCGTTGCCACCCAAGCCGAGTCGTTCGTGAAAGGTGAAACGTAAAACGTGAAAGGTTTCTGAAGAAGAGCATTCGGCAATCACACGTTTCATTTTTCACCTTGTACGGCTCGTAAGAGCGAAGTTGGTGGATTTTTTCCGTATCCTGAAAGAGGGAGGTATGTATGAAAGGTCAGAGGGTGCAGTGGGGATGGATTCTAGTGCTTGCCGTCACATGCGGGTTTTGGTGGGAGACCGCGGGGCCGGTGTTCTCGCAGTCGGAGCAAGTCGTCGAGGTCACGATCAAGGATTTCAAGTTCGTGACCAAGCAGGGGGTGCTCCGCCTCGGATTCCCTTCAGTGATAAAGGTCAGGAACGAGGATGCCGAACGGCACGACTTTGGCTCGACCATGTTTGAGGGCCTTCCCACTCAGATCGAGAAAGACGGGGTGATCGTCTATGGGCGAGGCGTGGGCGGAGTGTTACTCGATCCCAAACGGGATGCGACCTTTCGGTTCAACATGTCGCGGCCCGGCCGGTATGAGTTCCGGTGTTCAATCCATCCGAACATGACCGGTGAGCTGCTTTTGCTGAGCGCAGAGGCGGTGTAAGTGTAGAAGGGAGCCGAGCGAGACAGGCGGGGCGAGCGAGACGGGTGAGACAAGGTGAAACTTCGATCTGCACATGTCGCGCATTTCCCGCACGTCTCGCGGATATGAGGAGACGACACCCTTGATTAAGCGAATTTTGTTTGCCACTGATTTTTCTCAATGGGCCAGGCGGGCGGAAGACTATGCCTGTGCCCTCGCCTGCTCGTGGAGGGCTTCCTTGACGGTGCTCAGCGTCGCGGAATTTCCATCGGGGCTCAATCCCGATTACCCCGTCAATCAGCAATACTTGGCTGATCTTCTCAAGCATGCATCGTCGCAGTTAGTAGACCTCAAAGGCCGTGCGGAGCGGCGAGGCATTGCGGTTACGACGCGGGTGGCTACGGGGATTCCAAGTGAAGAGGTGGTCACCGCGGCGCGGGCGGAAGATTCAGACCTCATCGTCGTAGGGACCAGAGGGAAGACCGGTCTTGCGCACGTCTTGTTAGGCAGTACTGCCGAGCGGGTTATTCGCGGGGCCCCCTGCCCGGTGCTAACGGTGCGAATGGAGCCGGCAGACACCGAACAGGAGGAGGGTGCCCTATCGAGGTCTGTCATGCTGGAGCGTATCCTCGTGCCGGTCGATTTTTCCGATTGTTCCCTCGATGCCTTAGAGTATGCAGCCGTGGTGGCGCAGCAGGCAAAGGCCTCCCTGATGTTGCTGCATGTGTTAGAGCCGGTGTCGTACGGCTTGGACTTTACCCTCGGCCATAGCAGGACACGCGAACAAGTGCGCGAGACCTGGACGAAGCGACTGGAGGAATTAGCGGCCTCGCTGAGGGTGAGGCAAGTACCAGTGGAGTCTCAACTGCGGGGCGGCCTTCCGTCCGATTCAATCTTAGATTCTGCCAGGACCCTACCCTGCGACCTCATCGTCATGGGCACGCACGGGCGCCGCGGGATCTCGCACGCCTTTTCCGGCAGCGTGGCAGAGGCCGTCCTGCGAAAAGCGCTCTGTCCTGTCCTGACGGTGCGCAACCCAAAGTTCGGACCTGGCCATCGTCGAGTGATTCCTACAGCGATGTCTCCCGTAACGCACACATAACCAAGGAGTAAGTGATGACGAGTGCAACCAAACTAACCGTGAAGAAGAAACCCTCGATGCGTTCGCCCTTGGCCGCATCGCCACAGTCCAACGAGCTGCCGGATGCCATGTGGGCGCGGATTTCGCAGAAGGCTTTCGAACTGTGGCAAGAGCGGGGGTATCGAGACGGACACGATCTCGAGGACTGGTTTGACGCCAAGACGATAGTCATGGAAGAAATTCATGAAGCTCGCGAGTGAAGCGACAGCCGGCCTCTGGGTGCCTCTCGTCCCCTCGCTCGATGCGTTGCTCGCTCGGTTGGAATCCCTTTCGTTGGAGCCGGGGTTGGCAGCCCAGCGGCAGATCGCATTACGTCTTGCCCTCCAGCCCTATCTGGAGGGCGGTGCGGGGGCGCTGTTGTCCCCGCTGCCGCAGGAAACGGAGCTAGTCAACCTCTTACTCTACACCGACTTCTACCCGCAGGACGGGCAACTGACATTGATCGAGCAGTTGCGCGACGTCATCACGGAGCATATCCCACAAGAAGAGCGAGAGTGGTTGGATCCGCTGAAACATTCCTCTCTCGATCTGGCCGAATTCCTGTCGGTCGATGAGCAGGCTCAGCGCCTGGTCTTCCGCTCGCTAGGAGATGCGCGGGTCTATCGCGTGCCGGACGGAGCGTTCCGCAAGGGGCTGCAACCGGGACAGGTCCTTCTCACGCGCCTGATTCGCGAGCCGGGCGATGTGGAGTGGGAGCGGGCAGTGATCGCGGGCGCTGCGATCCGGTTATCCAACGAGGACGGAAAGGGCCTGCTGAACGCCACGCTCGACTATCGGCGACAGGTGGAGATTTCCGCGGGATCCTTCGAACTCGGTGATTGGCCAGAATTCGCCAAACGCTATGGGCATGTGTTGCTGTGGACCTTCGCCCGCATGCGGTTTGCCGCGCTCGTTGACGCCGTGCGAAATATCCACTATGTGGCAGAAGGGGGGCAGCCCTATCTGCCCTATCTGTATGCTTTGGCCCTGTACGATCATGTTGAATACGGATATATAACTGAAATGCTCGCAGGCCTTGAAGGATTCGAGCGGGAAGCATCGGTCCCCTCCAGCGGTGGAGCCTCCACTTCGAAGGACGCGCAGCACTTCGTGCAGCGAGGGGCATACGGTGCCCTTGAATCCGTGGTGGTCGCAAGACTGATCCTCACGGCGGCACAGTTGTGGGTGGAGTGTGATTCACGAGAACGGCTTGATGCCATCAAACACAAGCTGGCGGCGACGTTCGGATT
This sequence comes from Nitrospira sp., assembly GCA_025363325.1. Taxonomy (GTDB): domain Bacteria; phylum Nitrospirota; class Nitrospiria; order Nitrospirales; family Nitrospiraceae; genus Palsa-1315. Next base: position 8,525 of record JANYEF010000186.1, read on the forward strand.
CTCTCTTCATTTCCGCGGCGAGACCTATACGCCACCGCCTCGACAACTCAAGGAGTCAGAGTTGGCCGTCGAAGAGCCTCTGACGTTGGTGATTTCAGCGGAGGAAGATCGGGCATTCTTGAACGGATTCTTAGAAACCCTGTACTTAGAGTGGGCGGAACGGGCCTGCCCGTCGTTGGAGAATCATATGCCGCGTCACCTCGCAACCTCAGCAGCCGGTCGCGAACAGGTCGCCGCCTTGATTGCCGACATGGAGCGCCACGATCCCGGTGTTAGGCGCGCGGGCCAGGCATCATTCGACTATAACAAGCTGAGGGCCCATGTGGGGCTCGACTAGCAGGATGCTGAAACAGTCCGCCAGCCTGTCTTGTTCATTTGGTCTGTTCGGTCTGTCTGGTTTGTTTGGTTGCATGAGACTAACCAGATGGACCAGACAGACCAGATGAACCAGTCAGACCGGACTTGTCCCGGACGTGCCTATCTGCACGGGTCCGCAGGCAGACCCTCGAAATTCTGCTATGGCAAAATGGTTTTTTCACAGCCTCGAGGTGACGCGGTGACGACTCGTCACAGGTCAAAACTCGCCGAGGCGCTTGAATCCTGTCGGCCTGTGCCGTCGGCCAAGCCGAACATCCTCAAGACGCTTCTGGCTGTCCAGTCTGCTCTAGGCCATGTGCCAACGAGTGCCATTCCTCAGATTGCGCAGGTGTTAGGCGTGACGGACGCCCAGGTTGCCGGGGTCCTGTCCTATTATTCTGACCTCCGAACTCAGCCCCCTGGCCGGCACCTCATTCGCGTATGTATGGGCGAATCCTGCACGGCCAACCACGGCGGGCTGGTCCTTCGTGCGATCCAAGAGCATGTGCGTGTTGCTGTCGGAGATCGCACGCCGGGAGGGAGGTTCACTGTGGAACAGATGTCCTGCGCAGGAAACTGCGCGGTGTCGCCGACCGTGATGATCGATGAGGATCTCTGTGGTCGAGTAACGCCGTCCGACGTTCAGTCACTTCTGGAGCCCTATACATAGATGAAGACGGCACGTTGCTATCTTGCCAACGACACCTCCTCTCGAGCGGCCGGCGCCGGACGGCTTGCCGATGCCTGGAGCGATCGTCCTGAGATTCAACTAATCCGCACGTCCTCGCGTGGAGCCTTCTTTCTGGAACCGATGGTGGAGCGAGATACGCCCAACGGGCGTGAGGCCTGGTTCAACGTGCTGCCCAATGACTTGCCGCGCATCGTAGGCGGCGTGGGTGGAACGCCGGTTGCCGAGATACCGTTTCTACAACAACAGGCTCGCTTCACCTTCGCTAACTTCGGCATCACCGAGCCGCTTGCGCTCAATGAATACCAAACGCGGGGCGGACTCAAGGGATTGGCAGCGGCGCAGAGCCTGTCGCCGGAGGGGATCGTCGAAGCGTTGCGCATCTCGCGATTACGAGGTCGCGGGGGTGCGGCGTTTCCTGTATGGAAAAAGTGGCAGGTCGCGCAGCAGACCGAGTCGGAGCAGAAGTATGTGGTGGCGAATGCCGACGAAGGGGACGCCGGAACCTATTGCGATCGGATGATCATGGAGGGCGATCCCTTCCGATTGATCGAAGGGATGATGATCTGTGCGCGGGCGATCGGGGCGACGCGCGGATATATCTATTGCCGGTACGAATATCCAGCGGCGGCGCAGGCCATGAAGTTCTCGATTCAGAAGGCGCGCGAAGCGGATTTGTTGGACTGCGACGACTATCCGTTCGATCTTGAGGTGGTGACCGGCGCCGGCTCCTACGTCTGCGGCGAAGAAACTGCCTTACTGGAATCGCTCGAAGGCCGTCGCGGTGTCGTGCTGGCGAAGCCGCCCTACCCGGCCGAGTCCGGACTGTATGGCAAACCGACGATCGTCAGCAACGTTCTGACGTTCGCGACGATTCCCAACATTCTGGCGAACGGCGGCGCTTGGCATGCCTCACTCGGCACTGAAGGGTCGCGCGGAACGATGGCACTGCAGATCGGTGGGCGCGTGAAGCAGCCGGGACTTGTGGAAGTTCCTTTTGGCTTGACGCTTCATGATGTCTTGGATCGATTCGGTGGTGGCATGGCACCTGGTTCGCGGTTCAAAGCGGTGCAGGTCGGGGGGCCGTTGGGGAGCCTGTTCCCTGAATCGCAACTTGATATCTCCATCTGCTATGACGCGTTCGCCGAGGCCGGGGCCATTCTTGGACATGGCGGCATCGTCGTCTATGACGATGAGACGAACATGGTCGAGTTAGCGCGGCACTTCATGGCCTTCACGGCGGATGAATCTTGCGGCAAGTGCACACCCTGCCGCATTGGCTCAGTGCGTGGGCGAGAAATTCTTGAGCGTATCCAAGCGGGGGAAGGGACCGCTGAATCATTGGATCTCCTGAAAGATCTTGGAGAGACCATGAAAGCGACCAGCCTCTGTGCGTTAGGGGGGCGTGCACCGTATCCGGTGTTAACCGCGATCGAACATTTCCCTGAAGAATTCAAAAAGGGATTGACCCATTGACGATTGTGTCATTGCACCATTGCTCAAATGAGAATTTCCGGTAATCGTCAATGATCGAATGAACAAATCGTCAATGGTGAAATGAATCGATGATGGAATGGTTCAATTGATGACCCTTACGATCAACGGCCGGCCTGTCACTGCCGAACCGGGCGATACCATCTATATGGCCGCGCGGAAGGCCGGGATTTCGATCCCCAGCCTCTGCGTCTCGCATCAACTCGCTCCCTTCGGCTCCTGTCGACTCTGTATCTGCGAAATCGATGGGCAGTCCGGGACTCCCGCCTCCTGCACGACTCCAGTCAGACCCGAGATGGTCGTCCGAACCGAGAGCGATCGGCTCAGGCGGCATCGCCACAATATCGTCGAACTGTATCTATCTGAACAGCCTGAAGGCAGCGTGACGTCGGGGCCATTGCGCGAGCTGGCGCTTGCCTGCGGTGTCAACACAGTCAGGTATTCCGACGGAGCACATCAAAAACGCATCGTCTTCCGCGACGACTCGAACCCGTTCTTTTCCTTCGATAACGTCGCCTGCATCTCCTGCGCCCGCTGCGTGCGGGCCTGCGACGAAATTCAGGGCACGTTCGCGTTGACCATGATCGGACGAGGATTTTCGGCAAGACCGGTTGCGGGAGCCGGCTCTTTCATGGGTGAAGCGTCAGCGTTTGCCTCATCCAACTGCGTGTCCTGTGGTGCCTGTGTGAAGGAATGTCCAACCGGCGCGCTCACGGAGAAAACGGTGCTGGAGCAGGGAGTCCCTACTCGCATGGTGCGCACGACTTGCGCCTACTGCGGCGTCGGCTGTTCGTTCGACGCCGGGGTGCGAGATGGACAAGTGGTTCAGATGATTCCGGCTGACGATGGGCCTTCGAATCAGGGGCACGCCTGCATGAAGGGACGGTTCGGCTGGACCTATAACGATGCGCCCGATCGGCTGAGAGTCCCGCTGCTGCGCCGCGGCAACGACTGGGAAGAGATTTCCTGGGAATCGGCATTGGATCGGGTTGCGCAGGAGTTTACGCGCATCAAGGAGGCGCACGGTCCGGATGCCCTCGCGACCATTTCATCCAGCCGGGGCACGAACGAAGAGAATTATCTGTTTGCGAAATTCATGCGTTGCGTGATCGGGACGAACCACATCGACAATTGTGCCCGCGTCTGCCACAGCGCGACCGTCACCGGCATGATGGAAACGCTCGGTGCCTCGGCGGCGACCAATTCCATTCAGGATCTCGATCTGGCTCAGCTGATTATGGTGGTGGGGGCGAATCCGACGGAGTCCCATCCCGTGATCGGGGCCAGGATCAAGCAGGCGCATCGGCGAGGGGTGCCCGTGATCGTCATCGATCCCAGGCGCACGGAGCTGGCGCGTCTGGCCGATCTGCATCTGCAACTGCGACCCGGCAGCAACGTCGCCTTGCTCAATGCGATGGGCCACGTCCTGGTCAAGGAAGGGCTCCTCGATCAGGACTTCATCGTGACAAGGACCGAGGGCGTCGATGATTGGCTTAAGACTGTCTCGGACTGTACGCCGGAAGCGGCTCAAGTCATTACCGGCGTGCCGGCCCATCTCATCTACCAGGCGGCTCGGCGCTATGGAAGCAGCCGCGCGTCGCTCTGCGTCCATGGTCTCGGAGTGACGGAACATCGCTGGGGCAGTCACGGAGTCATTGCGCTCTGTAACCTCGCCCTGGCCACCGGCAACATCGGAAAACCTGGCACCGGCATCAATCCCTTGCGTGGACAAAACAATGTGCAGGGTGCCTCGGACATGGGCTGCCTCCCGACCTACTTCGCCGGCTACCAGAGTTTGGACGATCCGAAGTTGGCATCGCTGCATCAGGCCATCACCGGTCGTCCGTTGCCCGCGAAGCGCGGCATGAAAACGCCCGACATGTGGGATGCGGCGATTGCGGGTCGGCTCAAGGGACTTTGGATCATCGGTTATGACGTCGCGCAGACCGACCCGAACTTGAAGAAAGTGCACGAGGCGTTGAAGCATGTGGAGTTTCTCGTGGTGCAAGATCTCTTTCTCAACGAGACCACCAAGTTTGCACATTTAATATTGCCCGGGGCGTCGTTTCTCGAAAAGGACGGCACCTTTACCAATCTTGAACGTCGTATTCAGCGGATCAGGAAAGCGGTGGAGCCGCCGAACGGGATCCTTCCAGATTGGCGCGTGGTCTGCGAAGTTTCAAACCGGATGGGCTATCCCATGCCGTATCAGCATCCCTCGGAGGTCATGGACGAGATTGCGAGGCTCACGCCAATGTGTGCCGGTGTGTCCTACGATCGGCTCGACCAACCTGCCGGTTTGCAGTGGCCGGTGCCGGCTGCCACGCACGAAGGCACATCCCTGATGCACCAAGAGACATTTCCCAGGGGGAAGGCGCACTTTGTCGGAGTCGAGTACCTGCCGCCTGGTGAAGCTGCGAGCAAGGAGTATCCGTTCGTGCTGACCACGGGCCGCATTCTCCAACATTACAACTGCGGGGCCCAAACACGTCGGACGGACATTCTTGAGTTGGTCGATACCGATGTACTGGAAATGCATCCGGCCGATATGGCGGCGCTGCATCTGCGCGACGGTGAGATCATTCGTCTGGTGAGTGCCCGTGGCGACGCCCTGCTCCCTGCCGTGGAGAGTGAACGCGTCCTTCCGGGGCATCTCTTCACCAGCTTTCACTTTCCTGTTTCAACGGTGAACTCATTGCTCTCGTCGAGTGCGGATGAAAGTTCCAAATGCCCGGAGTACAAGGTGTCTGCCGTGCGCGTGGAACCGATTGAACGGGACGAACTCGACCCGGAAGATGAAGCGGAACTGCGGCGCATGCGCCGCCAACTGATTCTGTAGCGAGATATGGAACAGAGCGCGACCAACAGTTTGCTCGATGCTTACGCTCCCGCGCAAATCGCCCTGCGAGTGCGTGAAGTCGGCGTCACGAAAGCCACGATGCCGGTCCTGACCATGTTCGCCCTGGCCATCTTGGCGGGGGCCTTTATTGCTCTGGGTGCGTTGTTCTTTACGATCACGATGACCACGGGAATCATCGGTCAACCGCCGGCCTTTGGACTCATGCGCTTGGCGGGCGGGCTCACGTTCAGTTTGGGGCTCATTCTGGTGGTGGTGGGCGGAGCGGAACTCTTTACCGGCAATAACCTGATCGCCATGGCCTGGGCTTCCGGTCGGGTGACGACACAACAAGTCATGAGGAACTGGGGATGGGTCTATCTCGGCAACCTCATTGGTGCAGTCGGCACCGCCGCCCTCGTGTTGCTGGCCGGCGTGCACACCATGAGCGACGGCGCGGTCGGGGAGACGATGGTCCAGATCGCGCGCAGCAAGATCGCGCTCGATCCGGTCTCGGCGGTAGCCCGTGGCATCCTCTGCAACGTGCTGGTTTGTCTGGCGGTCTGGCTGTGCATGGGAGCGCGGAGTGTTACGGACAAGGTCCTCGCCATTCTTCTCCCCATCAGCGCCTTCGTCGCCTGCGGATTCGAGCACTCCGTCGCCAACATGTATTTCCTTCCGATCGGCATCATGCTGGCATCCGGCGGTCCAGCCCCGCTTTCGGTGATCGGAGCATTGAGCAATCTCGTGCTGGTGACGATCGGTAACATCCTCGGCGGGACGCTCATGGTGGCCTTGATCTATTGGTTTGTGTATCTTCGCGCGGAAGGCGAGGGGCATTCAACTGCATGATTCGCTGTCCGACGAAGACTTCAAAGATTCGGTGGTACTGGGCCGCGCAGCGGCCCGCGCGGGGCTGTCGCCGGAGACCTTTCGCAGCCGGTTTCAGCCTATCGGTTCGAACGTGAGGGGAACATAAACAACAGGAGGCGCGACATGAAGGTGCTTGTGGCGACGGATGGTTCGAAATATGGGCGATGGGGGTTGAACTGGGTAGGCAAGCTGCCGTTCGTGGAGCGACCATCTGTGATGGCGCTACACGTGCTGGATCTCAGCGCGCTCTGCGCGCCGTCCCTATGGCAGCCGGTGATGGCCGGCAGCGAGCGGTACATCCAGGAAGAAATACATCGCATGGAAGCGCGCTCGGCCAACACCCTCAAGGAGGCCACGCAGCAGTTGGCAGCGCTGAAGCTCAAGGGCACCGTTCGCAAGGAGCGGGGGGCGATCGCACCGGTGATCTTGAAACGCGCGCCG
>JANYEF010000198.1 GCA_025363325.1 Nitrospira sp.
GGAGGCGATCTTCCCCTTGTGCATGCATGCGCAGGGCTGCTTCCGCCCAGCCGGTTCGAGGCTGTGCTGTCCTGGAAATCAGAATCCGGCCCGGTTCGGCCTGGAGTTCGACTTCGTCTTCAAGTTGCGCTTCTTGGAGCAGTATTTTGGGTAGGCGGATGCCTTTGGAGTTGCCGATACGAACGATGTGCGCTTTCATGCAAGCCTCCACAATGAGGCTACATTGTAAGCACATTGCTGCCTGGAAGCAACCAGGGGGCAGGCTGTGATTTGCAAGCAGCATATCGGTTGTTTAGGATACTGCGCGTGAGATACCTTTTCGTCTTTATTTGGGGCCTGGTCGCGATTCTCGGCTCAGTGGCGCTCGCCTTTGTTGTCGGTTTCGTCAATCCACAGGAAAAAGTGAATGGGCTCTGGCTGGTCGTGGCGGCGGCTTGTATTTATGTGCTTGCGTTTCGCTTCTATGGCCGTTGGATTTCGCAGCGCGTGGTGGAGCTGAACGATCAGCGTGTGACGCCGGCGGTGCGGTTGAATGACGGCGTCAATTTTCATCCCACGAATAAGTACGTCTTGTTCGGTCATCACTTCGCGGCGATTGCTGGAGCGGGGCCGTTGCTCGGGCCGGTGTTGGCGGCGCAGTTCGGATTCTTGCCTGGCTTCCTCTGGCTGGTGATCGGCGCGGTGTTGGCGGGGGCGGTGCAGGACTTCATCATCCTGGTTGCGTCGATGCGGCGGAATGGCCGCTCACTTCCTGAAATTGCACGGGATGAACTGGGTCTTGTCACCGGCACCGCGACGGCGGTGGCGGTGCTCTTCATCGTGGTGGTGGCGCTGGCCGGGCTGGGCTTTGCCGTTGTGAACGCGCTCTATCGCAATGCCTGGGGCACCTTCACGATTGCGATGACGATTCCCATCGGCTTGATCATGGGTTTCTATCTTCAACGGTTTCGACCCGGCCAGGTGGCGGAAGTTTCTCTGATCGGTGTGGTGCTGTTGGTCGCAGCTGTGATCTTCGGCCGGGTGGTCGCTCAGTCTTCGGTGGCCGGATGGTTCGAGCTTGAGCGAACGATGTTGGTGTGGGGACTGGCCGGCTATGGGTTTCTCGCGTCTGTCTTGCCCGGCTGGATGCTCCTGGTGCCGCGCGGGTATCTCTCCACCTTCATGAAGCTAGGCGTGGTGGCGTTGCTGAGCGTGGGGGTGATTCTCATGGCGCCGACGATCGAGATGCCGCGCGTCACGATATTTGCCAGCGGAGGCGGACCGGTGATTCCCGGCACGCTGTTTCCCTTTCTTTTTATCACCATTGCTTGCGGAGCCGTGTCGGGTTTTCACTCGCTGGTCTCTTCCGGGACGACGCCGAAGATGATCGAGCAGGAATCCCAGGCCACGGTTGGCTACGGGGCGATGTTGTTGGAAAGTTTTGTCGGTGTAATGGCGCTCATTGCAGCCTCGGTGTTGATTCCCGGTGATTATCTGGCGATCAATACCATGCTCTCGCCCGAAGCGCTGGCTGCGATGGGGTTTCCTGTCTCGCGGATTCAGGAACTCTCGCAACTCGTCGAGGCGGATGTGGCGGGCCGGCCTGGCGGGGCCGTGTCGCTCGCGGTCGGCATGGCGTCAATTTTTTCCGCGCTCCCTGGTATGGCCGGGTTGATGGCCTATTGGTATCAGTTTGCGCTGGTGTTCGAGGCGTTGTTTATTTTAACGACGATCGATACTGGCACGCGTGTGGGGCGCTATCTCATCCAGGAGATGGGTGGGCGCTTCTACCCTCCGTTGCGGAGGATGAATTGGTGGCCTGGTGTGATGGTGAGTAGCGGGCTGATCGTGGGAGCCTGGGGCTATCTCATCGGCACCGGCAGCATCTCGACGCTTTGGCCGATGTTCGGCGCAGCGAATCAGTTGCTCGGCACCTTGGCTCTCTGTATCGGGACGACGGTGCTGATCAAGATGCGGAAGGCGCAATATCTGTGGATCACCGCGTTGCCGATGTTGTTTGTCGGGACCGTCACCTTGATGGGGTCCTACGAGATGTTCGGCATGTTTGTGGCCAAGGCCTCGTCCATCGCCGACAGCGGGCAAGCCTTTGCCTTGTACCTGGACGCGGGCCTGGTGGCTATGGTGGCCTTGCTCGCGGTGATCGTCTTGGGCGATAGTGTCAGGCAGTGGTATGGCTACGTGGTCTTGAAGCGGCCGTTCACCAGCAGCGAGGTCGTGGTGATGGCCGGTGGGGGCTCGCCGGGAAGACTGCAGACGACGATTCGTCATGATGAAGAGAAGCGCTTGCAGTTGCCCGGTGGGGGGTGCTGCTGAGGGGGGGGAGGGGATGGAGCCTGATG
>JANYEF010000269.1 GCA_025363325.1 Nitrospira sp.
GGCTGCGTCGGTCGAGCTGGTAATGAGGACCTTCCGATTCTTGGCGACCACCCTGAAGCCCTTCCACATCTCCGCGAGCAGCGGGCCCATCCCCTTCTCCTGAATACGCGGGGGAGGCGCGGTGAGGTGCAGGCTATAGAAGATGGCAATGGCGATACAGCCGAATAGGCCGGCCGTCACGAAGGCAGCGGGAAATCCCGACGCGTAGATCAGATAGCCGCCGATGAACGGGCCGAGCAACGCACCGGATTGCGTCGAGGCCGTGTAGGTACCGAGCGCGGCGCCTCGCCGTTGCCGATAGAGATCGGCCACGGTCGCCAGCGCACTCGGCGCGAAAATGGCGGTGGCCAATCCATGGAAGAAACGCAAGGCGGTCAGGGTGTCGAGATCTGTCACCCAGGGGTACAGAAACGGCGGGAGCCCGAAAGCGACGACGCCGATCCGCAGCAGGAACCGCCGACCGTAGATGTCGGACAGCGCGCCGGACGGCAGCTTGAGGAATACCCCGGTGAGCGTGGAAACCGACACGATGAGCCCGATCCGTTCAGGACTGGCTCCCAATGATTCCGCGAACAGCGCCAACACCGGCATCCGGACCATGTTGTAGCTGATAAAGCAGAATACGCCGACGGTGCAGAGCAACGTGAAGCTGCGTGACGTCGTCATGGCGAAGTCGTCCTGGATTGTGTCGCGCCGCTGGGATGCGACAGATTCACCAGCGCCTGTTTCAAGAAAGTCACCTCGTCGGAGGACAACGCAGGTGATTTCGCCGCCTCGGACACCACTCGATCAGGCTGTTGCCGCATCACATGACTCAAGCGATTGACGGTATCGACACCCTTCGCCAACTTCCGCGTCTCGGCGTTTCCAGCGAGCGGGCGAAGCAGCGAGACGATTCCCGACAATAAGCGATTGTCCAATCTGCTGTAAGAGACCAGGGTGCTGTCTATTGCCTCGACTCCGTTCGAGCCTATGACCTGATTCATTCTGAGCAGCACCACGGCCTTCCCAGTAATGCGAGGGAGGAACCGGCTGTCGTGAGACCCTTCCAGATAATAGACCCGGCTGGTGCGATCCTGATAGACGAGTTCGACGATGCCCGACGTCCCCTCACCATCGTTGCCCCAAAAGCGACCGGCGCCTCGCATCTCTGATTTATACGGCGCGATACCAAGGCGATTGACCAAGGCGGCAGCCATGGGCGGATGGTCCAAGAGATAGAGATAGACCGCCTCAGGCAACGGCGTTCGTAGCGGCCCAAGCTTGTTCGCCGTCGTGTAGTGGCTGATGATCGGTTGCAGCCGGCAGGCCCAGTCGGGATCGACCTTTTCAATCGGAAAGGTTACCCCTACATGCTGGGATGGCAAGGAGCAGGTCTCCGATTGGGCCAGACTGGAATAGAGGGTCGTACTCAGCCCGATCACGACGAGCAAAGACAGCGAGCTAGCCCGCCGCAGACACAACCACCCGGAGATCATGACGGCTGCTTTCGAACCTGGATGGTGAGATGGATCGGAAAGAGTTGCCGGGAATCCTGTCGCAGGCGCGCCTGCCGCAGCAAGATCTCAAGCGACGGCGTCACGGGACCGTCGAAGGACACCTGCCCATTGGTGACCACGATGAGCGATTTGGAAGAATCGATGAGCTGATCGTTCAGGAAGAGGCTGTAGCGTTGGACTCGGTCGGCTTGGACTTCAATGCGATTGGGCGCCACGATGGAGGCGTCCAGTCGCGCATATTCTTGGCGCTTGATCAGGTCGTCTCGCTTGCTGACCAGATCTTCGGAGAATGCGGCAATGGCATCGGTCGCGTCGATACGCACCCATCCAAACGGTTGAAAGTGACTCGCCTCACGCACCACCGTCACCCTCGTCGGTAAGGGATTGCGCCGTTGGGCGTTGAGCCAGGTCACCAGCTCCGGCAATTCCTCCCTGGGAAAATAGTGCCCGCCCGCCATGGGATGCTCGCGATCATGTTCCCGATAGACATAGGGATAGCCCAGCCTGGTCAATTCTTTCGTAATCGTGCGACTGAGTTCCACCGGCATCACCTGATCTTTGGCTCCGTGAATGATATAGATCGGCGTGGAGCGCAGGTTGGCCAGGAACGGCAGCAGCACGTTGTCGAGACCACTAGCCATGGGGGCAATACCGGCGAACAGGGGCGCATCGTGCATACCGATCACCCAGGCGCCGATCCCGCCGTTGGACATGCCGGTGAGAAAGATCCGGTCAGGATCGATGTGGTAGCGCCGTTGCACGGAACGAATCGTCGCCAGCACCAGCTCCTCTGCGCCTCTCGTAAACCAGGCACCCATCGGAGTAGTCGGACAGGCTAAGACATAGTCCTCGCCCAATCGAGCCTGCCAACGTTCCAGATAGGCCTCACCGGTAAATCCCGCGCCATGCAGGCACACAACCAATCCATAGCTCTTCGCCGACTGATAGGTCGGAGGAATGGAGAGCGCCAAATCGTAGGCTTCCCCCTGCACATCGATTTGCTCGTCGGGAATGGTTCCGGTCGGCTGCAGGGCATAGTCCCGCTCGGTTTGAATGATCCCTATCGCCTGGTCGATCGTGGCATTGGGATTGGACAGTATTGCCTGGAGGGTACGAGCTGCCTCGTCCGTATCTGTGCTGTCCAGGTAGCGGAAGACCTGCGTCTTGAGATCAACAGAGGAGGATTCAGCCGCTACATCCGTTTCATGACCGACGAGCGCCGCAAGAATTACGACAAGGACACCTGAGAGAAGCCTGCGCTTCACAGATCTCCTTCCACGACCAAATCTTTCCCGATGCGGCGAACCGTGACGTGGCGCAATGTCAGTGCCTGGGCCAAGCGCTTCGGGCTCCGGTCGCCGATCACGGCCTTGGCATCCTGCCCGCCCATAAGAGTAGGAGCGAGATAGAGCACGACGTGATTGACCAGTTTTGCGCGTAATGCTGCGGCATTGACGGTGCTGCCTCCCTCAATGAGCACGGACGTGATCCCTCGCTTGCCCAGCATCGTCATGAGCGCCGGGAGCGAGACACGTTCGTATCGCGCGTCGGCTGTAGTTCCGCCCGTCACATCCACTGGCAACACGAGCGCGACTTCCGCCATTTTCGTGGTTCGCTGTGTGACGAGATCGAAATGGCGTAACTCGGCAATCTCGTCGCCCCAGAATTCAACGCGTACCGGTTCGGTCATTCCGAAACTGTAGACGTCGACGATTCCGCCGCGTATCGC
>JANYEF010000386.1 GCA_025363325.1 Nitrospira sp.
TTGCGGGATGTGCGCATACCCCAGATGTTTCCGCACCACCGCGCCATTCTTGGATTCGGCCAGCGCGTTGTCGTTGGAGTGCCGTGGACGAGATTTGGTGAACTCGATGCGCAACTTCTCCAACAACATGGCAACCTTGTAATTGATGTACTCTGAGCCGTTGTCCGCATGAAATCCCAGGAGAACAAACGGAAATCCCTCCAACAGCTGCCGGATGACCGGCAGCAGAGAGGCCGCGCTGATCTTCTCGCACGTGGCAACGAGTTGGCATTGGGTCACGCGGTCCACCGCATTGAGGTGATACCCCCCGTTCACCCCATCCTGATCGCCTTGATGCACACTGTCGATGCGGATATCGCCCGGCCTCCCATTCGGCTGGGGGGCACGGCGCTGGCCGATGGGGACGCCCGTGGGCCGCGTCTTGGTCCAGTGCCGTCGCGGGCGCTGGTACTGGGTCCCCCCCCGCAGGTTGTACAGATGGGAGACCGAAATCCCCGCCAGCCGCTCGAAGCGCGCATCCTTGAACACCAGGAAGGCTCGTTCCATCAACTTCTTGGTGGCCGGGCCAGACACGGTACTATGCAGCGCATCCATGTCGGCCAGTAGGGCCACGTCCGTGGCGGTGAAGCGGCGGCGAAAGCCGTGCTGGGGCGGGCCATGCCGGGTCGACAGCGTGCCCTCCTGGCGGTACCGCCGCACCAGCCGGGTCACTTGCTGGCGTGAGAGCCCCGTGATGCGCGCCAGATAACGGAGCAGTACGCCCTTGCCGATCCGTCCCTGTGAGGCATAGCCAAACCGCGTGAGCACCCGCTCGATGAACGGGTACCGTTCCGCCTTGGCTACCCGGAAAGCGATCTCCGTGGCCCCGTCCAGAAAGGCCCGGACTTGCGCAATCGTCTGCAGCCGTGCTCCTTCCATGTCGATCACCATGCCTGGCATCATGACCGATTCAGCACAGCCGCCGCTCAGACTCATTTCTCGTTGGAAATACGACCCGGCTTCAGACTCATTTCATATTGGCAGAGGCTCCTACGCTCCAGTGGATCGTCGCGAGTAAATTGACGTTGGATTGGTCGCCCGAACAAATCGCGGGGTGGCTCAAGCGGGCATTCCCAGATCAGGGAACGATGCGTGTCTCCCACGAAACGATCTATCGCAGCTTGTTCATTCAAGCCCGAGGGGTGCTCAAGAAAGAATTAATTGGGCATCTCCGATCCAGACGCATGATGCGGCGGGCAAAGCGTGCGAGTACGGCTGGCCAGCCACGCGGGCAGATCATTGATGGTGTCTCCATCCGCGACCGTCCTGCTGAGGTGGAAGACCGGGCGATTCCCGGTCACTGGGAAGGGGACTTGATTGCTGGGTCAAAGAATACGCACATCGTCACCTTGGTGGAACGGCAGTCGCGCTTCACGATGCTGGTGAAGGTGCCGGGGAAAGACACCGCCAGCGTGGTGACGGCGCTGAGCACACAGGTACGGCAACTGCCATCGGCATTGCGCCGGTCGATAACCTGGGATCGAGGGATGGAATTGGCTCAGCACAAACGATTGACGATCGATACAGAGGTACAGGTCTATTTTTGTGACCCACAAAGCCCGTGGCAGCGGGGCACGAATGAAAATACGAATCGTCTGCTGCGCCAGTATTTCCCGAAAGGGACAGACCTCTCACGCTACTCCCAGGCAGACTTGAACACGATCGCGTTACGCTTGAATCAACGGCCACGGAAGACGTTGGGATTTCAGACGCCAGCGGCTATATTGGAGGCAGGTGTTGCTCTCACCGGTTGAACCTACCGCCGTGTACTTTGCGAGGGAGTCCACGTGAGATACGTGTTTATTCGGACGCAGGAGCGGTCCCATCGAGTGACACGCTTGTGCGCGGCGCTGGCCGTGAGCCGGAGTGGCTACTATGCCTGGCGGGATCGGCCGACCAGTGCCCGCACGGTGGAGGATCAACGGCTGCTCCCCGAGCTGCGCCGCCTCCATCAGCAGGCGCGCGAAGAGTACGGGGCCATCAAATTATGGCAGGCCTTGAAGCAGAACGGCATCCCGTGTGGGCGGCATCGCGTGGCGCGCCTCCGGAAGCTCGCAGGCCTGGAGGCGCGGCGCATCCGCCGATTCCGCGTCAGCGTGGAGCATCATCCGCTGCCGCCCCCGGCGCCCAATCTACTGGAACAACGCTTTGTAACGACCACCCTCAATCGGGTCTGGGTGGGCGATATCACCGCCGTCCCGACGCAGGCGGGCTGGCTCTATGTGGCCGTGCTTCTGGATCTGTATTCTCGGCGGGTGATTGGGTGGGCGATGAGTGCCAAGCCGGATCAACAGTTGACGCTGGAGGCCCTGGCCATGGCGGTGCGCCAACGGCGCCTCCAGCCCGGCCTCATCCATCACTCGGACCGGGGCGCTCAATACAGCGCCCTGGCATATCAACGTCGCTTAACGACACCCGGCCTGACACCGAGCATGAGCCGCAAAGGGAACTGCTACGACAATGCCGTGGCGGAGAGCTTCTTCAGTATCCTTAAGAATGAATTGGTGCATCACCAGACGTATCGCACCCGGGACGACGCGAGCCGGGAGATCTTTGCGTTCATCGAAGGATTCTACAATCGCCAGCGGCTGCATCAGAGTCTGGGATATCTCACGCCACTGGAGTTCGAGCGACGGATCAGTGACTCTTAACCTGGTGTCCACAAAACCCGGGCTAACTCAGTACACGTCTCTGGCAATTGAATCGTCTCAGGTCTGCTCCACGGCGTGCGGTGGGGAAGTGTACGGCTTGATTTTTGGGGAGCATTACAGTCTGCTCTGTGGTATCAGTTTCTCTCATGCTGCC
>JANYEF010000440.1 GCA_025363325.1 Nitrospira sp.
CCGCTGATCGATGTCGGCGTGCTGGAATTAAACCGCAATCCGGAGAACTATTTCGCGGAAGTCGAGCAGTCGGCCTTCTCGCCGGCCAACGTGGTCCCCGGCATCAGCTTCTCGCCGGACAAGATGCTGCAAGGCCGCCTGTTCGCCTACGGCGATGCCCAGCGCTACCGCCTTGGTGTGAATCACCATCTCATTCCGGTCAATGCTCCCCGCTGTCCTGCACACAGCTATCACCGCGACGGCACGATGCGTGTGGATGGTAACCACGGAAGCACGTTGGGTTACGAACCAAACAGTTATGGTGAGTGGCAGGAACAACCCGACTTCGCCGAGCCGCCACTCAGCCTGGACGGTGCAGCGGATCACTGGAACCATCGCGGGGACCTGGATTACTATTCGCAGCCCGGTGCGCTGTTCCGTCTGATGACTCCGGCGCAGCAGACAGTGTTATTCGAAAACACGGCACGCTCCATCGGTGGTGCCCCTCACGAGATCCAGATCCGCCACATCGGCAACTGTCTCAAGGCCGATCCGGCCTATGGCAAGGGTGTAGCCGATGTGTTGAAGATTCCGTTGAGTGACGTTCCCGCATCGGCAGAGCAAGACAGGTAATGTTGCAGCGGACGGCGCTATCGCGCCGCCGCTGAGCCGAGACGATAGCGGGCGCTCAGCGCCAGCTATGAAAGGGAAGAGACAATGAAGCCGAACGTTGGGATAACTGGCAAGGACCGCGATGGAGTGGGAAGGTACTCATGGCTCTGCTGGCGGATGAGTACGTGCTCTACACGAAGGTGCGGAATTATCACTGGAATGTGGCGGGACCCCAGTTTAGCAATCTCCACATGTTCTTTGAGTCTCAGCACAAGGAACCTGTCGATAACGTGGATGAAATGGCAGAGCTGGCTCGCGCTGTCGGTGTGCATGCGATCGGGACGTTCCAGGAGTTTACTCAATATGCGAGGGTGAAAGAGCATCCTGCCCACTATCGAGCTAGTCGCGAGATAATTGTCGATCTTCTTGGTGATCATGAAACAATCATTCGTCAACTTCATGACGATGTGCTGAAGACAGCGGAGAAATATCATGACGTGGGTACCAGCGAATTTCTCGCCGGCATTCTCGAGCAACATGAGAGGATGGCCTGGATGTTGCGGGCGAACTTGGAAGGACAGTCTATATAGTCGTGGATTCGGAAATTCACCTAACACAGCAATGACAGTGCTGTCATTGCATGCCGAAAGGAGAGGAAAATGAAGAGCCGGAAGCTGACGATTTCAATATCTGTGTGTGCGTTTATGGTGTTCGGGCTACTGATGAGACTCCCTTCCGGCGAAGCACAAGGGGGAAAGGAAGTAGGTGGTGAAAAGCCGGCCCAGGCTGCGCAGACCGCAGAAGGGGAGTACAAGCTCAAGATTCCTTTCGGCCTAGAAGAGACTGCCGTGGTCATTCCGGCCGACAATCCGTTGACGAATGAGAAAATCGAGTTAGGTCGGATGTTGTTCTTTGACAAGCGACTGTCGCAGGACAACACCATCGCCTGCGCGAATTGCCACTTGGCGAAATTTGGTTTTACGGACGGCAAGCCGGTCTCCACAGGCATCCGAGGCCAGAAGGGCGGTCGCAGCGCGCCAGCGTCCTTCAACCGGGTGTTCAGCAGCGCTCAATTTTGGGACGGCCGGGCCGAAACATTGGAAATGCAATCGGTTGGTCCATTTACGAATCCGATCGAGCACGGCTTTGCCAACTACGATGTGATGCGTGCAAAGATGATGAAGATCGCCGGTTACCGGAAACTTTTCAAGCAAGTCTTCGGCGAGGAGGACATCACAATTGACAACGTGGGGAAGGCCATCGCCAGCTTTCAGCGCACCGTTCTCTCCGGCAATAGCCCGGCAGACCGGTTCGATCAGGGACAGGAAGCAGGAGCCATTCCAGAAGCGGCCCAAAAGGGCCTCCTTCTGTTCCGGGATAAAGCACGCTGCACGAAGTGCCATTCCGGGTTCAACTTTACCGACGAAAAGTTCCACAACCTCGGTCTCGGGTGGGACGACAACAAGGTGGATCTTGGGCGGTATATGGTGACCAAAAATGCTGAGGACATCGGCGCATTCAAAACCCCGACCTTGCGGGAGATCGCCCGAAGCGGGCCTTATACGCATGACGGCCGCTTCAAAACTCTGGAAGAAGTCGTGAACTTTTACAACAAGGGTGGGGTGAAGAATCCACATCAGGACCCACTGATCCTTCCGCTCGAACTGACGGACCAAGAGAAGGGCGATCTTGTGCAGTTTCTTCGCACACTGAATGGCGAAGGATGGCAGCAGGCCAAGGCGCCAACGTCCTTTCCGAAGTAAGAGCGCGTGCTGTCCACGTTTGTTTGCAACGATGGGGCAGAGAAAGGCCTTCCGGAAATTCTCCGAATCCTTTAGACTCACCGTGGCTCTCATGTATATGAGCCGTGGTGAGTCTCCGTCCGATCTTCAGGCTAATTGACCCCAACCCCAGGAGGTCCTCATGATCCGAGCGCTGAGTATCGCATCTGTATTGAGTTTCGCTGTGTTATCCATGGGAGCTGCGTTTGCCCAGGACAACGCCCCTGCTCCAGCCGCTCCGGCAGCGGAGAAGAAGCCGGGCCCGGCCGATGGCTTTAATATTCATGTCATGGCCCCGCACAAATTTGAAGACGGTACGGTGCATGGCCCCTATCACCATTACTGCAAGGGGATTTCTCCAGAAGTCTTGCAGTGTCTGCTGTTTGAATCGACCGAACCTAACGCGCGGCTCACGGATGTCGAGTATTTCGTCGCCAAGTCAGTCTCGCGTACGCAAGTGCCGCTGAAAACCTGGAACAAGTATTATCATGACCACGAGATCGAGATCGCCACGGGTCGCGTCCAGGTCCTCGATATGCCGGAGGCGCAAGCCAAGGAAGTCGCCGCGATTGCGGCTCAGACGGACGGGATCATCTTTCACCTCTGGCCGGATGGAGCCAAAGCGCCCACCGGAGTGGTCGGTCACCCGCAGTCTGTCGGACACAAGCATCGGACAAAGTAAGCAGGCTGCGGGAAGACAAGATAGCTCGGTCTCTCTGGTCTGTTCGGTCTGTCTGGTTTGTTTGGTTGTATGAGACTAACCAGATGGACCAGAAAGACCAGACAGACCAAATGAACAAGATCGGCTAGGGGAGAGCGTGGCAACAGGTTCTCCCCGTTGTGTCTCCATCTCATCCGAAGAGGGATCTTTTGTCATGACCAGTCGAGTCAGGATCGCGTCAATGGCTTCGCTGGTGGGTGGGTCCTTCCTGCTTCTCGGGGGCCTGGCGTGGGCGGCTGACAAGGCTGTTATGCGCCCGCGTGTGCCACGCGATCAGATCGAAGCGGCCCGGGCCGTGACGAATCCACTCCCTGCCGACGCGGAGATTATTGCGAAGGGCAAAGCACTATATGAAGGGAAAGCCTTTTGCAAGGTGTGTCATGGGCCGGACGGGAAAGGGCTTGGAGGGGATATTGCACCGGGGAGTCTGAAAGGCCCCCTACCGAGAAATTTCACCGACAAGAAGTGGCAAGCAACTCGAACCGATGGGGAACTGTTCTGGATTTTGAAGAATGGCAGTAAGGGAACGGCGATG
>JANYEF010000499.1 GCA_025363325.1 Nitrospira sp.
GGCTCGGACGCCCCACCGATCGTCGATCCTAGGCCCACGGTGCGCGCAACAATTTCGGCGCGCGGCTGAAATATGCGACAGGAAGAACCGGACAGATCATATGCTACATACACCGGACAAGTTAACTTGCTATCTACAGAACTGGTTCTATGGGGCACTGGTGAAGACCGGTTAGTTTCTTGCCGGCGCAGCCGCAGCGGTGAGATACCGGCGCAGGATGGCCTGCTCGACCCGTGAACGCCCACGATCCGGTGCCGGGAACCGCAGCACCAAATTGATGCGTCCCGGCTCGGATAATTGGATCGTGATGCGAGGCGACGGCGACGGCGCTTCGAGCAGATTCGTCTGCTCCAACAACTTCATCTGACGACCAGCTTCTTCCATAAACGGAACACACTCGGCCTTGGCTGCGTCGAGCAAGTGCCGCTCAGCATCTCGCCAGTCGTCCTGGTCCCTAAGCGGGATCACGAGGATATAGAGCCCATACTCCTGGCCTGGATTCTCTTTGACCAAGGCATTCGAAAACAACAAGCTGTTCGGAAACACGGTCACGCGGCCCGTATAGAGATGCGACGCTTGGCCAGGCCCGATCTCGAGGAGCTTGGTCGCAAAGATGTCATGATCCAAGACGACGCCTCGATGACCTGCGATCTGAATGCGATCGCCCACCGAGTAGACTTTTGCGCCGACTCTCAGCGCGGCTCCGCTCCAGCAAAGAATGAGTTCTTTGGTCGCCAGGACGAGCGCCGCAGCCAAGGCGACGAGGGACAGGCCAAAGGCTTGGAGTTCGTGCGCCCAGATGACGACCAACCCCACCAGCAACACGAACACCATGGTATTCCGAACCGAAACAACCCATCTACGTTTCGCTTCCATCGAGAGGGTCGGATTCTTGGCGATCGCTCGGACAATCAACGTCCGTAAGATGAGGAGGGAGAACAGTAGTAGAATCGAGGTGATCCCGTCGAGCACGGCTGAGCTATCGATGTGCGGCAACCAAAACGGCATGGATCACGGCATCAGAACATTAATTGACATTGAGCGTATCATGGGTTCCCGGCACGCATTCTTCACGTTTCCACTGTTTCAGAATCTTCTGTTCATTGAAGCTCAGGGTATAGCGGTAGCAATACAACATGTCTTTGGGCCCCTCCCCAGGCTTTCCCAGCAACGAGGTGGCTTGCGTCGTGGCATTGGCCAGGCCAGAAAAATGCAACGAGCTCAATTCATTTTCCGCCAAGGGCACACGATAGGTCCAGACCGAATCCCCCCCGAGAACCGGTGTCTTCACCGTATGGGGTGGCCCTAACTTCTCCGTCACGTCGTCTTGCGTGAGTCGATCCACACCCTTTTTGAAATAGCCGTCGCGCCACGGACCTCCACAGGCGAGCATCGCTCCTGCGAGGAGGAGCATCCCGACCGTGAATAGGTGCTGACGCACTTGTCTCATAACTTGGGCTGGTCCTTGAGTTCTTGCCTGCGCTTCACGGAACAATAGAGCGCATAGCCTTGGGCCAACATGCCGGTGACCAGCAAGCCCAACGCCGTCTGCAGCCACCGCGCTCCTGTGTCTTCCAGTCCATAGATCCCGATGACGAACCCGGTCGCAATCGCCACGATCCCCACGAATCGCGCGATCATCCCGCTCATGCGCCATTTGATGCAAGCCTGCTCGTTGTGCATCGCCATAGGGGGTACGCTACACTGGATTGTGCGACCGGTTCAACTCCGCTTCGCGCAAAAGTTTTTTTGCCACGCAGTTCCAGCGAGACCGCCTCGCCTGCACACCCCACCCCGCTCTTGCGCGTGAAGCGTCCCTCGGCAGGCTCGGGATGCCCAGAGCCGTCGAAGGGCGTATCTCGTTGGGGATTAAGAGCGTATGGCTAATGGCGTATAACTGGTGGCAAAGACGCCCACTCTCCATTCCGGACCATACGCTATTGGCTATACGCCATAGGCTCTTTTCGTCGGACGAGAGACGAACGGCGTTTCACGCGCAAGCGCAGTGGATCGGCGATTGCAACAGAAACGTTCATGAATAATCCGGGCTAGGCCATGACACGAGGAGGAAGCTGAGCGCGAGCGCACAGAGCCGCTTCATCATGCGCCCAACCGTTCGACAATGGATTCCGCAGGATAGGTGACGATTTCCGCCAACGTGGGGTGGTAGTGCGGCATGCGCAAGAGATCGGCTGCGGTCCCATGGTAATACATCACCGCGATCAGTTCGTGGATCAGTTCACCCGCCTCCGGGCCGACGATCTGCGCGCCAAGGATCTCGCCCGTCTGCGGCGCACAGAGGAGTTTCACGAAGCCTTGCGTAGCGCCGAGACAGAGGGCCTTCCCATGGTCGGCGAAAGGATAGGAGGCCGTGAGGCAGGGAATCCCTTCGGCCTTTGCGCGCGCTTCATTGAGTCCCAGCACCGCGACCTGCGGATCGGTAAAGACCACTTCCGTATCCAGACGATGATCGATCGTCTTCCCTGGTTGGTCCGCATGCACCGCGTTGTACGCCGCAATCTCTCCCTGCTGAATGGCAAGGTGCACAATAGGTGTAACATTGTTCACGTCACCCACGGCGTAGATATGGGATTGCGACGTACGCATGGCGCCATCGACCACAATCCGTCCTCCATCGACGGTC
>JANYEF010000233.1 GCA_025363325.1 Nitrospira sp.
GGGTAAGCGGGGTAGTGGGGGTACCGTCAGATGTCGTCGTATAATGGGCGAGATACGGAGCCCACACGCCTTCGAGTGTTGAGTTGTCCGGATCAGTTGATGCCCCCGCACCAGATAGACCAGATAGACCAGACAAACCAGACAGACCTACATCGAGTGAAGAGGGCAACCGGCGGATGCCGGGGTCGATACTGCCAGCCATGAGGCGCGTGCCGTCGACGGCGGAACTGACGTGACCAAGATCCATCACGTGTCCGAGTTCGTGCATGAGCACGGTCATGAGATCAATGTGGCCTTCTGCGGCGCTGCCGGGGGCAGCTTGCAGTTGCCAGGTTGAGGCTAAGGCTGAGGTTGAGGGAACAAACTCTTCGTTCATCAATGGCGTGGGGTCAATAAACCACCCGTAACCGGCGGCATCGGTATCCACTGTAATTGTCGTGCCGGTCGTGAGGGCCAAATAGCCATCCGGCAGATCCTCTATATTAATGGTAGCTTGGTTGAGCAGAGCGAGTTGCTCCACTGACAATGTTGCGTGTTGAGTGTTGAGTGTTGAATTATTCTGAGCACTTGAACCAGATAGACCAGACAGACCCACCGCGCTGATAGCTTCGGAGTTGTTGAGCAACGACCGATCGGGCGGTAAGGTTGGGGAACCAACGGAGGAAAGATGCGCAAACCCATAGTCATCCTGTTGATCCTCATGCTGACGCAGAGCGGGTGTAGTGTGTTCGGGGAGTATACCGATGAGATTTACCGCCCCTCCCCCCCCTCCGATAATAATGTTAGGCAAGAACTTGAGCGGTTGAAGCGCGAGTTTCTCCAGATTGAGGATCTCACGATCGGACGCGGTCCACTCGCGGCCTTTGGTCGAAAAATCACGGCTGATGTCGTGATTCGCTATGCCAGCGATGGCTCCCTCGCCTACGAGGGTCCCGTGCTCGCCTATTGGGGTATAAGAGGCGCTCCCTTTATCCATAACAGCCTGCGAAAGCCCGGCTTGCTCCATTTGGACCACACGGGAATTCTCTTGGGGCTCAATGGCATGGCTGTCGGCGGCAAGCGCCGCTTTACCATCGCGCCCAAACTGGTCTGTGACCGGGGTATTTTCAATGCCGCCGACCACCATGGCAACTGCCTGCTGGTTAGTGGACGTAAAGACATTGTTATGGTTCGTATAGAAACGTTGCAGGTCGAAGCGACTCTCACGGGCGCCTGTGCCCCCCTCTCCCGTGTGGGACGCCGGTCCGAGGACATCTGTCGGGACTTCGAACTGCCCAAACGAGAGCCCGACGATCCCATCTGGCGCGTCTACTATGCCGAGCCACTGCCCCCGCGAGGCGTCAAGTAGCGTGGCCAGGCTGTCAGGGGTCAGGGCCGTCGTCGTTCCATCAGATTGAGCCGTGCTCCCGGTTTGCAAGGGCGCTCCTGTCGAGAAAAAGAAAAGGGGACAGGCTACTTTTCTGACCGCTTCGACGGCCGCCCGCGCCTCCTGAGTGTCGATTCCAACCCCAATGCCGCAGCAATCCTCTCCTGCCAATCCCCTGCTCCAAATGGTTGTTGCCGATTCACACACGTGCGCAGCGTTGTGAGTTCATGATCGAACAACGGCTGGTCGATCCATTGAAGCCACTCGTTCGTGGAAAGAGATGGGGTCATTGCTTGACTTTGCACTCGTCGATACCTACCCTTCCGCTCTCATGCTTGCCGACTCCGCCTCAAATATCCCAGCGTGCGCTACCACCTCACCGCGCACGGCAACGACCTCACTAGAGAAGCATATTGATCTCGCCAAGCTCACTCAGTCTCTCTTCAGGGATGGGAGCTGATTGATCTTCCACTGCGCGCGTCCAACGAGGGCCTTCGGAGGCCGCGCGTTGCGCGAGCACAGAAGACCATCAGCCTTCATCTCCTTTATCGTGCGCGTTCCGCGAACAGGAGGACGACCGGTCTACCCATCCTCTGCTGGCGGACTTTTTCAGCATCCTGTTAAGATGCGGCTCGCAGAAAGGAGCCACTGCCTGTGACAGACTCACGCCCCTCCCTTTATATTTCGTGCCTCCTCCCTGAGCCTGTGATGGCCATCGTGCGAGAAC
>JANYEF010000531.1 GCA_025363325.1 Nitrospira sp.
GATCGTTCCTCCCACCGCGTCCTTCGTGTGGCCTGCATTCCGCGCGGCCCCCCGACTATTACGTGATCTGCTCCAAATATCTTGGGCCAAGCAGCCTCTTTATGTTGGCTCCCCATATCCAAGAACGCCCCCATTCTGCTAGGAATGTCGCCCGCTTACGAACACTTGTCAAGCATCGAAACGCCTCTGTCGATTTTTCCTCTTGCCAACGACTATCTTATGTCAACAGGACTACTCGACAAATAGGAGGATGCCATGGCGAAACGTACTCAGAAGCGGCCGGTGAAACAATCCAAGACGTCGGCGAGTGTCTGTTGGTTTGACGTTCCCGCCGATGATTTGGGACGGGCCAAGAAGTTCTATAGCTCGTTGTTCGGCTGGAAGTTTGCGAAGCTTTCTGCAGCTGTCGCCGACTACTGGCATATCGACACTGGTGGAAAGGACGCCTCGCCGGACGGTGGGCTCTTGCCCCGCATGCATCCTGGGCACAGCATCACGGTCTATGTGACTGTCCCATCGGTTGACAAGGCCGTAACCAAGGTCCAGAAACTCGGCGGATCGGTCTGCAAACCGAAGACCGCTGTGCCGCACATGGGCTACTTCGCGATCTGCGAAGACACGGAGCATAACGTCTTCGCGGTCTGGGAAATAAACGAACGAGCCGCATGACGGTCTGACAGTTGGAGAAGAGATTCCTCACATCATTCAAAGGGAGCATGCCATGAAATATCTCTGCCTGGTGTATCTTGAGGAACAAATACTAAATGCCCTGTCCCGGAACGAGCGGGTCGCGCTCTCGGACGAGTCCATGGCCTACTGTGGCGAACTCCAGAAGAACGGCCAGTTCATCGCGGCCTCGCCTCTCCATCCGGTAGAGACCGCGACGACTGTGCGGGTGCGCGGCGGGAAAGTCTCAACGACCGACGGGCCCTTTGCCGAAACGAAGGAACAGTTGGGTGGGTACCTTCTGATCGATGTCAAAGACCTGAACGACGCCGTACGGATCGCCTCGAAGTTTCCCGCAACCCAGTACGGCAGCATCGAAGTTCGACCGCTCAAAGAGAGCGGCTGTGCATAAACAGCAACCACTCGCATCTTTCCTGGAGTCACACCATGAAGTTCATGTTGATCGTACATCATGACGAAGCGGCTTTCGAGAAGATCGAGAAAGAGAAGCGCCAGCAGCTGCTCGCCGAATCCATCGAGCTAACACACCAGCTTCACGCCGCCGGACAGTATCTGAGCGCCTCGCCGCTACATCCAGCGGGCGCTTCGGTCATCGTTCGGGTGCGCGAAGGGGAATCGCTCGTCACCGACGGCCCCTTCATCGAAACGCGCGAGCAGATTGCAGGTTATTTCCTGGTCGACGCCAAGGATCTCAGCGAGGCAGTCCGCATTGCCACTCGGGTACCTGGGGCACGCATCGGAACCGTCGAGGTGAGACCACTGATCGAGATCACTGGATTGCCGAATGAGTAGCGTCTCCGATTGATGGAACGCTAATTGGAAGCTTCGTAAGCAGGGAGCTCAGAGCGAAGAAAGGAGTTAGGAATGAGCAAGGTACGGGTACTCGTTGGGACACGAAAGGGCGCATTCATTCTTACGTCGGACGGAACGCGCAGACAGTGGGATGTCAGCGGTCCATACTTTGCCGGTTGGGAGATGTATCATCTCAAAGGCTCGCCCGTTGAGCCGAACCGCATCTATGCCTCGCAAACCAGCAGCTGGTTTGGGCAAATCATCCAGCGCTCGGATGACGACGGCAAGACGTGGCACCAACCCGGAACCCCTCCAGGCGAACCGACCACTACACCGGATGGCATGCCGAAGGGAGAGAGTAACAAGTTCGTCTACGATACATCTCCAGAATCCGGGAAACCGCTCACGACGCACCAGCATTATGACGGCACGCAACGTCCTTGGGAATTCAAGCGGGTCTGGCACCTCGAACCGTCGCTGACCGACCCGGACACAGTCTATGCGGGAATCGAAGACGCGGCCCTGTTCCGATCAACCGACGGGGGGCAGACCTGGCAAGAACTTGCCGGGCTGCGCGACGTGAAAGGAAGTCTGTGGCAGCCGGGCGCCGGTGGGATGTGTCTGCACACGATCGTGCAGGACCCGAGCAATCCACAGCGCATCTATATTGCCATCTCGGCTGCAGGAACGTTCCGGACCGACGATGGCGGCATGACCTGGCGGGCGATCAACCGCGGATTGAAATCCAAATATGAGCTTCCGGACTCGGATGCGGAAGTCGGCCACTGTGTGCATCGTATCGCCATGCACCCGACGCGCCCGAACGTGCTCTTCATGCAAAAGCACTGGGACGTGATGCGGAGCGACGACGCCGGCGAATCGTGGCATGAAATCAGCGGGAACCTGCCGACAGACTTCGGGTTTCCGATCGATGTGCATGCCCATGAGCCGGAGACGGTTTACGTCGTGCCGATCAAAAGCGACTCCGAGCATTTTCCTCCCGACGGAAAGTTGCGCGTGTATCGCAGCCGGACGGGCGGGAACGAGTGGGAAGCGCTCACGAACGGTCTGCCGCAGCGCGATTGCTATGTGAATGTGTTGCGCGATGCGATGACCGTGGACTCACTCGA
>JANYEF010000535.1 GCA_025363325.1 Nitrospira sp.
CCAACATTCTCTTCGCTTCCGTGCCAACCGCGAGCACTCGTTCGGTCTTTTTCTCAACCGCCACAACCGAGGGTTCGTTAAGCACGATCCCTTTCCCATGCACGTACACGAGGGTCGACGCCGTTCCCAGGTCAATGGCCAGGTCGTTTGAGAACCATCCGAAGATGTCACTCGCAAAGCCCACGATTGCTCTCCCTTCCCCTCAGACTCCGACGGCACATTCAGTCAGGCAATGCCAGCCGACCCGCATCCAACACCTGGGTACCGGCCACCTCGTCGCCAAGACGCCGCCCCTGTTCGTTCCCGAGAATCAACACCGCTTCGAACGCTATGATTACCACTGACACAATCCATCCCACATACGGGACGGCGAAGGTTAACTGAGCGACTGCAAAGGGCAGATTGCGAATTATAGATTCTCGAAATCCTGCTGCCTCGCGCCGGTCCGGAAGCACCGTCTGGAGACCGATCAACCGCTTACCGATACTGCGCCCACCGGCGAATCCATCAGCAATCAGTATATACGCCAATCCTGCAAGAAAACCTACCGGCACGATCATTTGAGCAACTGCCGCGACAATGAACAGATCAATCAGCTTGGCAATACCACGGTTCAGGACCTGTGCCTTAGGATAGATCCCGGCACCAATTGAATGAACCCCGCTGACCTCCTCCGCCAAGTGATCTCCTTACAATAGTGGCAAAGTATAGCAAATCAAACTATCTAGCACAAACAAAGACCATTCCCTTGCAGGTCAGCCATTGCGGGTGATAGTTCTCGCCGCCACGAATAGACAACTCTACTCGACCGTGAGATTGTGGCTTGGAGAAACGGTAGTCTCTTGCCTTTGCACAGATCCCTGAGTACAATCCGGCCATAGTAATTTCTCGAGGAGTTGTGATGCTCAAATTGATGCGTGAAGCGTCCCATAGCTATCCGTGGATCCTCAAGTCCATCATGGGGATCATCGCCCTCGCCTTCGTCATCACCATGGGCTGGTGGGGGTTCGGCGAACAGCCCGGCGCCAACGTCGCCTCAGTCGGTGATCTCACCGTGTCCCACGATGAGTTCCGACGCGCCTATGAGAATACCTATCGCTTCTATAAGGACAAAGTCCCTGGAGAATTCAAAGACGAAACGATCAAGCAACTTGTGGTGGATCAACTCATCGACAATCGGACCTGGCTCATCGCGGCAAAGAATATGGGTCTCACCATGGCTA
Source organism: Nitrospira sp. (assembly GCA_025363325.1). Lineage (GTDB taxonomy): Bacteria > Nitrospirota > Nitrospiria > Nitrospirales > Nitrospiraceae > Palsa-1315. The sequence continues at coordinate 1,224 of JANYEF010000535.1, forward strand.
ACGACGACCTGCGTGACTTTATCATGCAGATCCCAGACTTTCAAAAGAACGGCACATTCGACCCGGAGGTCTACCAACGGCTCCTGGCAGCAAATCATCTGACGCCCGCGATATTCGAAGCGATGGAAGCGAAAGAGGTTCTGAGTAACAAAGCCCGGATGATCGTCCGCGACGCCGTGGCTCTTACCCCTGCCGAGCTTGCCGAGGCGCAAGTCCTTACGCTACGGCAAACAGAGTCAGATCCCGCGAAGGCCGCCGCGGCGAAGGACCGTGCCATGCAGGACGTCCTCTTTCAAAAGCAGCAACGCGCGCTGATGGCCTACACTGAATCGCTCAAAACCACGGTCCCGATCACGATTCACCGCGAACTCTTGTAGCCGCTCGTTCGTCACAAGCAAACTAGTCCGCCCCCAGCCTCCTTATTCCTTCGTGGCCGACAGGACCAACATCGCATCGCCATAGCTGTAGAAGCGATACCGCTCGCGAACCGCCTCTGCATAGGCCTGCCGAAGAAATTCGGTTCCGGCCAATGCGGAGACCAGCATCAGCAATGTAGTCCGTGGCAAGTGAAAATTCGTGAGGAGAGCATCGACCACCTTGAACGGGAACCCTGGTGTCATGAACATATCTGTCTCTCCCCGATAGGGTCGGATCTGGCCCTCCGCGCGAGCTGCAGTTTCGAGCGCGCGTACGACTGTGGTCCCGACAGCGACAATTCGTCTCCCTGTCGCTCGCACCTGCTCGATGGCACGAACCGTCTCTGCTCCGACCTCGATCCATTCTGCGCCCATCCGATGGTCTTCGATCCGATCGACCGTCACCGGTTTGAAGGTCCCGACACCAACATGGAGCGTGACGGTCGTGAGACCGATCCCTCGCTGTTGCAGCCGTGCCAGCAACTCCGGTGTGAAATGGAGCCCGGCGGTCGGCGCCGCAATAGCGCCCTCATGCTGCGCAAACAGGGTTTGGTACCATTCTCGATCCTGGTCGGTCGGTGCGCGTTTCAAGTAGGGCGGAAGTGGCATTCGACCATGTTGTCGCAGCCATTCAGACAACGGAATCGGACTCTCAACCCGAACCGTCGTTCTGGTCGCGCCACGCTCGACCACCACAGCAGAAGCCTTTACGCCCATCTCAATAATCTGTCCAGGCCGACACGTTCCCTTGATCAACACTTCCCAGATTGCATCGCCGAGATCCTTCACAAAAAGAATCTCCACCTCCGCCCCAGAAGGGCGCTTCCGTCCAGCCACGCGCGCGGCCAACACCTTCGTATTGTTGACCACAAGGAGATCGCCGGGCTGAAGAAGATCAGGCAACTCGTCGACGCGGCGATGGGCGAGCGAACGATCAAGAGGCTGCAGAACGAGCAGCCTGGAGTGATCGCGCGGGAGGCATGGCTGAGCGGCGATCAGCAAGGAATCGAATGGAAAATCGAACTCGGAGAGCTGCATCAGGAAGACGGAGGGATCGGAGGTTTGGTCAGCGCCATATTCTGCAGTTCGGTGCCCGGATAATAGTACCGAAGAATCGTGGAGAAGGGATAGCCTAACTCAGCCAGCTCTTTCGCGCCCCACTGGCACATGCCGACGGCGTGCCCCGCGCCGTAGCCGGAAAGCACCACATCTCGGCCGATCGATTCGATGGCAAACTGCGTGCTGGGGATGATGGTATAGCCAACCGCTTTCCGCAACTCTTCTCCGCGCAGAATCAATTCTCCACCAGAATGGAGAATGCGCAGCGTCGCGACGCGCCCCCCGTGGCTCAACGACAAGGGCGTCATCGTTGCGATCGTCCCCACAGGAAAGCCCTGCTGTCGCAAATTCTGCTCAAGGGTGGCGACCTTGAAGGAAGATTTCCATTGGTAATAGGGCGACGCAAGGTCGAAGGGACACTCCACACCCTTGAGATAGGGATACTCTTTCGACCACACATTCATGGCATCCTCCGTCAACCCGGCGGCCGTCGATGAGAAGGCTGCGTAGATCGGCGCATCCTGATAGGTCACAACCAACCCGCGGGTCTCTTCGACCGCGCGCAGGATCCCGGCATCAATCCCCTGCTTCCCGCGATAAACTTGGTCTTGCACCGTAGCCGCCACGTCATACTCACGCGTGGCGCTCAACATCTGCTGATAGAGCGCATAGGTCCTGGCCGCGACTGCCTGCGCCTTCAACATCTCCGGGTGCCAGGTCGAACTGACCTCGGCGGGAACCACCCCCTTGACGTATTCTTCAAGATCCACCCGATTAATGACCAGAAACCCCTTGCCCCTCCGCACGAGATGGACGAGGCCGCTCACCGAGATCGCCGTGCCAGAGTCGCTCGATGACACCGCCGCTCCGGTGGGCTTCCAAGCGGGCCGTGGAAAAGTCAGCGTGAGGCCTTGCTCTCCACCATGCAGCGTCAGCTGCTCCGTCTGCATGCGGATACCATTCAGCAGAAACCCCTTTTCAGTGGCCGTGACCTGGACTGACGCGCGCAGAGCCTGACCACGGTCTTTTGCATCCGTCACCCACAACGGACTGTCTCCACGGACATCGAGCCGCGATACATCGGCCGACAGCAGGACCCGGATCGACTGTGCCGCCTCGACTCCCGAAGACAGACTGAGAAGGCATGCTCCCGCCACGATGGCACGTCGCACTCCACTCCTCAGTTGCTTCACCGACGAAAGATCCATGTTATCAAATAGAATACCAGACTCAGGATGACGCTGAGGAGCAGACTAGTTGCGAGGGGAAATGAGAAGCTGAAGTTGTCTCGTCGAATGGAGATGTCGCCGGGCAGATTACCGAACCATCCGAGGAGACTCCCGATTCCTGGGACACGGTCTGCGATGAGCATCAACAGACCGAGCAACGCCACGCACAGCCCAACTCCGATAAAGAATTTGCCCAGACTCCCCCATTCAGCCATCAGCCTTTGGCCAGGTGCTCTGCGATTTGCACCGCATTGAGAGCGGCCCCTTTGCGCAAATTGTCCGCCACCACCCACAGATTAAGACCATTGGCGATCGATTCATCCTCACGAACGCGGCCGACGTAGACCTCATCCTTCCCTGCAACCTCCAACGGCATGGGATAGATCTTGTGTGCCGGATCGTCATAGAGCAGCACGCCGGGAGCGGTCGACAGAATGGCGCGGGCATCGTTGGCCGACAACTTCCGTTCAGTCTCGATATTGACGGCTTCCGAATGTCCGACATACACCGGAACCCGCACCGTCGTCGCCGTGACTTGAATCGACTGGTCACCCATGATCTTTCTGGTCTCGTGGACCATCTTCATCTCTTCCTTTGTATAACCTGACGGCAGAAAATCGTCGATCTGCGGCAAGCAATTGAAGGCAATCTGGTAGGGGTAGACCTTGGGACTCGCCGGCTTGAAGCTCAGTAAGTCTTGGCATTCCTCCATTAACTCATCCATGGCGTCCTTCCCCGTACCGGAGACGGATTGAAAGGTCGTCACGACAATCCGCTTAATCCGAGCCTGATCATGCAGGGGCTTCAGCGCCACGACCATTTGAATCGTGGAACAATTCGGGTTGGCGATGATCCCCTTGTGCCCTTGAATGTCGTGCGCGTTCACCTCGGGTACCACAAGCGGCACCTCAGGGGCCATCCGCCATGCGGCACTATTATCGATCACCACCGCACCAGCTTTCACCGCGATCGGAGCAAACTCTCGACTGAGCTCCGCTCCGGCAGAAAAAAGCGCGATATCCACGCCGGCAAACGAGTCCTTCGTCAAGACCTCAATGGGAACCTCGTTCCCTCCAAATGTCACCATACCACCCGCGGAACGAGTAGATGCGAGAGGGACCAGGCGTGTGACGGGAAACTGTCGTTCCTCGAGCACCTCGATCATTTCTGTCCCAACTGCCCCGGTTGCGCCGACGACCGCCACGACATACCCTGATTTCTTTTTCAACATGAGCTTCGATCCTACCTACAACGTGATCACGCGAATGCGATGATTGAACGTATCGGCCACGAGCAGATGGCCCGCGCGATCCATCACGATTCCAAATGGGTAACTCAAACTGGCTTCGAGGGCTGCGCCCTCGTCGCCCCCATAGTGTGCCACACCAGCGCCGGCGATGCGATCAATACGCCCAGTGGTCCGATCCCATCGCCGTACCAAATGGTTGTCCGAATCGGTGAAGAAGAGGTTCCCCTCTTCATCCAACGCCATCCCCGATGGCCGAGAGAGACTCCTGCTGGGTGGTTCATCCGGCCCCTGGTACCGATACTCACCGCCATCGCCCACCACAGTTCTTATGAGACCGGAGTCGGGATCAACGGCACGAATCCTTCCGCTAAAGCTATCGGCAATGAACACCGTCCCATCTGACGCGAGCGCCAATCCGCCAGGACCGGCCAAGCCAGTCTCCGTTGCAGCCACGCCATCCCCATTATACGCAGCCGTTCCTGTCCCTGCGACCGTACGAATCACTCCGGTGGCCAAATCTACCGCCCTCACGCGGTTGTTACTCTGGTCGGCAATATAGAGGACGCCCCCGTCACTCACCGCCAAGGCGGCCGGTTCATTCAACCCGGCCTCCACGGCCGATCCCCCGTCCCCCGAGCACCGAGGCTGGCCCAAGCCTGCGACTGTCGTGATCACCCCTGTCACCGCATCTACGCGCCGCACCCGATGGTTCAGCGTGTCCGCAATGTAAAGATGCCCTGCCCGATCCACCACCACCGCGGTCGGAAAATTCAACAAGGCTTGATCGGCAGGACCACCGTCGCCACTAAAGCGTTTGGCCGGCGCGGTACCGGCCACAACATAACGCACGGTCCCACTCAGGTCAGTCTGTTGAGTAAAGGCGTGCGCATTGACCGCACCGCTTTCGGCAAAAGGATCGTCAGACATTTTCTCAGCCACCGGAGCGGGCGAGACGGGTTTCCCTCCTGACTCAACCCCTTGAATGCGGCCCGCTACTGTCCTGATACATTGGGTCTTCATGTCGATCTTCCGAACGACGTGGTTCTCGGAGTCGGCGATGAACAGGTTTCCCTCTGCATCGAGAGTGAGACTCTTCGGCTCATTCAGACAAGCAGCAAGGGCCACAGCTCCGTCACCGGACCAGCCAGGGTCTCCGGTACCGGCGACAGTCTGAATCAATCCAGCTTTGAGATCTGTACTCATCCGTCTCGAGAACCTTGCTTAGTTCAGATTTCGCAGAATGGCCTCACCCATTTCTGTCGTACTGACAAGGCGAGTACCAGGGCTATGAATATCTTTCGTGCGATAGCCGAGTTCGAGAGTTTTCACGATCGCCAGCTCAATAGCTGCTGCTTCCTTATCCAACTTGAACCCATAGGACAGCATCATGGCTGCCGAGGCAATCGTCGCAATAGGATTCGCCACATTCTTCCCGGCAATGTCAGGCGCGCTGCCGTGAATCGGCTCGAACAGTCCGACCTGTGCGCCGATACTGGCCGACGGCAACATGCCGATGGAGCCAGTCAACATCGCCGCTTCGTCGCTCAGAATGTCACCGAATATATTGTTGCAGAGCATCACATCGAACTGCCGCGGGTTGCGCACAAGTTGCATCGCCGCATTGTCGACATAGATATGGCTCAGTTCCACATCCTGATAACCCTTATGGGTCTCGATGACGACACGACGCCAGAGTTCGGATGACTCCAGTACGTTCGCCTTGTCGACGGACATCACTTTCTTTCGACGCGTTCTCGCCGCCTCGAACGAGACTTTTGCAATGCGTGCGATTTCTTCGGTGGTATAGACCTCGGTGTTGAATCCTCGCTCGCTCCCGTTCGGCATCTTTTCGATACCCTTGGGCTTCCCGAAATAGATGCCGCCGGTCAGTTCCCGAATGACGAGGATGTCGATTCCCTCAATCACCTCACGCTTCAGTGTGGAGGCATCGGCCAGCATCGGATACAACTTCGCCGGGCGTAAATTCGCGTAGAGGCCCAGGTGTTCACGCAAGCCCAACAGTGCCCGTTCCGGACGCAGGCTATACTCCAGTCCTTCCCACTTGGGACCGCCGACTGCGCCGAGCAAGACGGCATCGCTCTGTTTGGCCAGAGTCAGCGTCTCCTCAGGAAGCGGCACGCCCAATTTGTCGATAGCCTGTCCGCCGACATCACCGGGCACAAACTCGAACGTATGATGGAACTGCTCGGCCACAGCCTTCAGTACCTTCACGGCTTCAGGGACAATCTCCCGACCCACTCCATCACCAGCTAGCAGGGCAATCTTCGCCTTCACAGACCACGCTCCCTCTTTATGAGTAATGAACGCACCAGTCTCTAATCCAAGACTTCCTCATCTTCCAGTCGCCAAGCAGGATCGACCAAACAGAGGAACTCAATGGTGGTGGATCCACTATTTTCCAGCGACTGCTTTCGTCCTGGAGGCACATAAACGACAGAGCCTGGTCCCACCGCAACGACCGAGTCATCTACGGTCAATCGTCCCCGACCGGCAATAATGTAGTAGACCTCTGAGGACGTCAACCTGTGCCATTTCGACCGGGCGCCTGGGGTCAATGTCCCATGCGCCACAC
>JANYEF010000571.1 GCA_025363325.1 Nitrospira sp.
CTTGATGCCAAGGTGATCGCGATCTCAGGCGCAGGAGAGGAAAAGAACGTCTTGGATGTCGCAAAACTCCTCGGGGCACGGCAGACCTTCCAGAAGCCCTTTAGCATGCCGCATCTGCTGGGCGCTGTGCGATATGAATTGGAACATTAGCATCCTGTTAATACCGCTTGACCAGGCCCTCCATGGCGTCTAGCATAGGGATGTGTTGTATTGAGCTTCGCTGACTGTCCCATCCCTCGCGCCTCTTGTTTCCTGCCTGCGCGTCTGATTCCCCGGTCTCCGCCGCTCTCATGCCAGTGTGGTTCTGAAGTGCTCGATCATTGGGTGTGACCACCAGGACAGGAGCGGTTTAGTTCCTTGAAGACACACGAGTCCGCGGATATTCGGCGGACTTCTCGTACAGGCCCCCAACCTATGAAGGAGAGACGTGATGACACCAGAAGAACAAATTACGAAGATGAAGAAAGCGATTAATCAGGCTCTTAAGGTGATGGGAGACCGGTTTGGATCGACAGAAGGAGACGTCGAGAGGACTATTGATGAGCTGAAGGCGTCCATGCTGACGGCGCCAGCCGCGGCGGCCCAACCTCCTCAGGGTGCGGCAACCGTCACTGTCGGGGTGTAGTGGCCACAAATACAGATTGAATAACATGGTTACAGCATTGAATAAGGGGCGCGCTGTTTATCGCGCAATCTGAGAGGATGCGGGCGAGTCCGTGGTGTGTTCTCCGAGGAGCCGTCCACGCCATGGGCACCAGCTTCAGGGGGAATAGTATGAAGTAACACCACGCAAGTCTATGCGTTGATGCTGAATGCGCCGTCAAGAAAAACAGTTCGACTCTGAACGGGAGCAAGTATCCATTGGTTGTGGCACTGCTCCAGCAAAAAAAATGATCGTACGCTGGCGGAGATGAAGCAGCATGTGGATGATTTGCAGCGCGCCATCATGGTGCTGGCGATGGGCGGATCCTTATTGCATCAATCGCTCTCGATAATGTGCCATAGCAGTAGGTGCCGCTGTCGGCGGACCACACTCACCGAGAAAGAGGACAGCTATCATGCCGGACGATGTCAAAGATAAGAAGGTTCATGCTGCTGCCAAGCCGGCTGGCGCACCGTCATCGATTTCAGCCGATGACGATCTTACGTGCAGTGAATCTCAGATTGAGGCCATTCTCTCTGAGGGCGAGTCCAGCAAGCCGATGAGCAAGAGCGATAAGGGCCTTCATCAAAAACGCCAGCCGAAGACCGCGCGGTAAGCAGACCAGGATGAGGTGTGTGCGTTTCTGATCTGCCGAATCTGTGGTGATTTCCTTCACGCTGCGGCCCACAGAAGTATCATTCAAAGAGTTCCCGCCGAAATCGTTTACTGCACTTCGCGGTCCCTCGCGACAGCTTTCTGGCTGCTTGGAGGCCCTTGGCAGGGTGGCGGAGTATGTTATGCCGACAGTATGTAGGGGAGCAGCCGTATGAACGAACATAGACTTGATGGCAAGCCTCGTTGGCCTCTTCCGACCCACGACTATTGGTCCACCCCCTTCGCTGAATCGTTGCTGCAGCATCTGGATCTTTGCCCGGGAGCCTCCATTCTCGATATTGCCTCCGGCCACGGAATTCCGGCTTTCTACCTGGCAGAGCAGGTGGGGCCTACCGGACAGGTCCTGGCCATCGATCTCAGTGGGCGTCAGGTCGAGAGCGCGCGAGCGATCCAAGGAGTGCAACTCCCGTGTCTGCAGTTCGCATGCCTGGATATGCGCGCTCTGCCTCCGCACCTGCCCTGTTTCGATCGTATCACGGGCAATCTTTCCGTCATGTTTTTCCGTCCCAACCGTTTCGAAGCCGTCCAGGGATTGGTGGAACATCTCAAGCCCGGTGGCCAATTGGTGCTGACCTTTCCTTCGCTCGGTACGTTCGATTCACTCTGGCGTCGAATCGATCAGGAAATGGCAGTCCGTGGTCTCCTGGCGGAACGCCGTCGTCTGGAAGACTATCTCGCCGAACGGCCGTCAGCAGAAGACGTTCGTGGATGGCTTGACAGGCTTCATTTCACACGCATTGCCGTGACCGAGTACCCCTTGGACGTGGCGACTGGTACCGGTCAGGCGTTTCTCTACCATCCGCTGCTCCGGGGCGGTTTTCTCGATGATGCCTACGAATGTTTCGAGGATCAGGGGCTGGCGGATGAGGTTATGACAAGGGTCTCGGAAGATGTGGGGAGCTTCACGCCGCTGATTGCGCAGCGGTGCGTGTTGTCAGGATGGAAGCCATAGGGCGGTAGGGTGGTGCCTGCTTGTTCACGTGCGACGGGATCGCCAGTCTCGCGACATCCGGGTTAAAACCGGTATCCAAGTTCTACGATGTACATGTCCACGCCGAGACTGGACGGTCCGTACAGGCCGGCATCGGAGAAGTGCTGGACACGAAATCCGGTATAGGCGTGCGAAAATGGATTGACACGGGCCCCTACGGTCGCGACGATTTGAACCGGACCCCCGAAGTCTTGCATGCCGAACTTGTAGTTGCTGAAGAACCCTGCCCCCGCTCCGGCGTCGAAGGTGACAAGTCCCTCCAAGCCGCTCAGCGCTAAACCAGGCACGACCGTGATCATCAGACCGCTCTCACCTGCTGCGGTTAGCAGTCCCGCGCTTGTGATCAGTCTCGTCTCCAGACTCCACGGGCTTCCACCGAGCGGCCAGGACCAGGGGAGCTTGATGACTGCTGCGACGTCAGTCAGGTGGAAATAGTATTTTTGCTCTTTCCCCATTAGGGGAATCTTTTCACCGAAGCCAATGCGAGGGCCGATGCTCAGGAGTGCCATGTCTTCGGCAAGGCTGGGCGTGCAGAGCACTGCGGAAAGACAGAGGGCGAGGATCAGATGCAGGAGACGTGGACGTTGACTGTAACGCATGTGCGGTCTCTCTGTGATGAGGAATAGTGTGACACGGTTCGACGATTCCTCCAATTATTCACGTGAATTCCCACCGCATGGGTGCCGCGTGTGAGGGCACAGAGTGGCCCACATCGAGGCGGGCATTTTTTCCTTTCGTATACGTGTGACCGCAACAGCTCTCGGGCGAGACTACTGCGGCTTCCAAAACGCACATGGGTGTAATCGGTCTGAGGTCACGACCAGTGGGGTCGCCACTGACTGAGAGTCGTTCGTTACGACAAATTGAATGTGAGTTACGAGGAATGGGGTATGACGTGAAGGGGCGCT
>JANYEF010000575.1 GCA_025363325.1 Nitrospira sp.
CCCGGTTTCACCTGTATCGGGTGCCGATCTGTCCTGGCCGATCCGACCGTGATCGAGCACCTTGCAACGCTAATGGAATCTAAAGGGGCCGATGTGTGGTTTGAGCATTCGGCTGCCGATCTGTTGCCCAAGGGCACGACCTGTTCGAAGTGCGGCGGGACGGATTTCGAGAAGGAACGGGACATTCTCGACGTATGGTTCGAGTCGGGTGTCAGTTACGCCGCGGTCTTGAAAGGACGGAAGTGGTGGCCGGCCGATCTCTATCTAGAAGGGTCGGATCAGCATCGAGGCTGGTTCCATAGTGCCTTGTTGGCCGGCGTGGTCACGGATCGTCGTGCGCCATACAAGGCTGTCCTGACCCACGGTTTTGTCCTTGATGGGCAGGGCAAGAAGATGTCCAAGTCGGCGGGGAACGTCGTCGCGCCGCAGGATGTGATCAAACAATCTGGCGCAGAAATTCTACGTCTGTGGGTCTCGGCGCAGGATTATCGTGATGATATTCGGATTTCTCCTGAAATCTTGACCCATCTCATTGAGGCCTATCGAAAGATTCGGAATACCTGCCGGTTCATGCTCAGTAACCTCTATGATTTTAACCCCGCTGCTAATCGTGTTCCCTTTGATCAGCTACCTGAACTCGATCGTTGGGCTTTGCTCAAACTCTATAAACTGGTTGAGACTGTTAAGAAGAGCTATGAAGATTTTGATTTCCGTCAAATCATTCATGAACTTGATTATTTCTGCGCGGTGTACTTGAGTGCCGTCTATCTCGATATTCTGAAGGATCGGCTCTATACCTTCCGGGCCGGCTCGCCCCTGCGTCGGGGATCGCAGACGGTGCTCTTCGAGATCGTTGTCGCCATGACGAAGCTAATGGCTCCGGTGTTGAGCTTTACGGCCGAAGAGATCTGGCGGACCTTGGCCGCGCAGCCAGGAGGGCGTCTCGGAGTGAGCAGCGTCCATCTGAGCGCATTTCCTGAAGTCCATCCCCAATGGCAGGATGTCGCACTGGCCCAGCGATGGGAGCGGTTGTTGGGCTATCGCACGCAGGTACAGGGTGTGTTGGAGGGGAGTCGGCGCGATAAAACGATTGGATCATCGTTGGAGGCGACGGTGGAACTTCGAGCCGATACTGACACCTACGATTTTCTTCAGCCCTATCAAAAAGACCTGACCACGCTCTTCATCGTCTCGCAGGTCACACTGATCGCCAACGGTGAGACAAAAATCCCGCTGGCGATTACGGCGACAAAGTCCTCCTTCGGAAAATGCGAACGCTGTTGGAACTATCGTGATGCGGTGGGGAAAGATCGGAACCACCCCACGTTGTGCGAGCGTTGCCTGGAGGCGGTGCAGTGATGCGAGGGCCCTTGCGTTATCTGCTACTGGCACTTCTTGCCGGTACAATCATAGTGATCGATCAGTTCACGAAACTATCCATCGTGCAGTCGATGAGACTGAATGAATCCATTTCGATTGTTCCCAATCTTTTCAGCCTGACCTATATCCGTAATCCCGGTGCCGCCTTTGGATTGTTGGCCGGCAGCAGCGATGCATTTCGCATGGTGTTCTTCGGAGTCACGTCGCTGTTTGCGCTGGCCCTGCTGGGGACGATTCTCTTCCGGTTGCCGAAGCAAGATTGGATGGGACAGCTCAGTATTGCTGGAATTCTTGGAGGGGCGATCGGGAATTTGCTCGATCGATTACGGTATGGCGAGGTGATCGATTTTCTCGATGTCTATGTGGACTCCTACCATTGGCCAGCCTTCAATGTCGCCGACTCGGCGATCAGCGTGGGGGTTGTTTTCTTGATCATCCACTTTGCCTTTGAGAAGAAAGACGTGCCTCTTCTGCCTCAAGACCGCCCGCCTGCTTCCTAGCAGGATGCTGAAAAAGTCCACCAGCGTAAGAAAACCGTTAATTGGTTTATTTGGTTTGTCTGGTTTTTTGGTTGAACGAAACTAACCAGATGAACCAGACAGACCAGATGAACCAGATCAACCCTCGCGCGTCGCGCGCGCTCAAGTCGAGAGGGTGAGGATGAACCCGCCCTGCTCGCGAAATTGGCGCTGCTGCTCGGGGGAAAACATCACGAGCGGTTCGGTGTGGCAGAACTGGCATTCCTTCACTGTGACCGGTACGTGGCCCTCCCCAAGGCTGGCCAAATGCTGCTTGGCGAGCGTCAGCGCCGTTGCCTCATCAGTGGTCATCACGTCGAAGTGCAGTAACCCCTTCGTGCCTTTCACCCATGTGTCGAAGACATGTACTGTGTCGGATTGAGAATGAGCCATCATGAGAGGTCCTCCTAGAAACCAAAGATGTAGAATACGGCGATGCCCATGAGGATGCGGTAATAGGCAAACGGTCGGAGCGTATGTCGTTTCACAAACGAGAGAAAGGCCGCGATCACAATCCACGCGACGACGAACGACACGAGCATCCCGATCCCAAGTGCCAGATAGTCGTCTTGCCGGAAGACGTCCCGTGACTTCCACATTTGATAGCACGTCGCCGTGATCAGGGTCGGAAGCGCGAGGAAAAAAGAGTACTCCGTCGCGACTTTCCGGTCAAGTCCTACGAAGAGCCCTCCGATGATTGTGGAGCCGGATCGGGACATGCCGGGTAGTAATGAGGCGCACTGGGCTACGCCGATCCAGAACGCCGAGGTGAGGCTCACCTGTTCAAGTTGGTGGATTCGTGCGTGATCACGACGCGCTTCGACGGCGAGAATAATCAGGCCCCCGATGATCGAGGAGGTAGCCACGGTTTGAGGCGTAAAGAGATGGCTCTTGATCCAGCTATGCGTGAGGAACCCGATCGCGGCGGCTGGTAAGAACGCGAGCCCGAGTCCGATGAGAAACCAGAGATTTTGGTGAGTCGCCCAGGAGGTTCGTAGGACTGTCGACCATAGAGTCGTCCCACGTGTTTTAATCATGGCGGAGACGCTCTGCTGCTCCCGTCCGGCTTGTCTGATCATAGACGCAAGCTTGTGTCGTTCATAGGCGATGACGGCCAGGATGGCGCCGAGTTGGATCGAAATCTCGGCGCTGGCAGCGAGGTCTCCCTCAAACCCCAGGACGTGGCCGACGAGAATTAAGTGGCCGGTCGACGAGACGGGTAGAAACTCTGTCAGCCCCTCCACGATTCCCAAGATCGTGGCGAGACCAGGACCCCATTTATTCATGCCCGGTCTTTCTGAAACAGGTTGCGTTTAGCTCGCATGATTCATGAACGCTTCTGCTGCATCGCGGATTCGCCGCTACGACAAGCTTGGACGCGGTTGTGGCCCAGCGTCCAGGCAGGCGGGCTCGCCGTTCGGTCGGTCAACATACTGTTTCAAGTATGCTTTCCTCCCTCGCGGCTCCGCGCTCCGAATGAGCAACGGATCGAGGTGCCTGAGGCAGTGGTGCGCTGGTCGAGAGGGCAGGAGTTTGCGGTGGAGAATATCTCAGTCGAGAGTCATACCCATGCGCGGCTTCAGCATTACGTAAAACGGCTGGCGCAAAACTCGACAGAGGTGATCCTATGAGTACCAGATC
>JANYEF010000001.1 GCA_025363325.1 Nitrospira sp.
GTCTGTGTAGGGGCCGGAGGTATCGTAGATCGTGATCGGTTCATTGGCGATGGGCATGTCCCCATTCATTGATTTGGTGGCTGTCAGGCTGATCTCTCTCATCGGGACCTTCACGCCGGCCTGCGTCCCCTGTGCATACACTTTGCGCGAGGCGGGGAACGGTGTGGTCGTCAGCGCTGATCCGGCAGACTTCTGTCCGTTGCCAGTTGCAGGTCCATTGCCGATTGTATGGTCGCTCATGAGGAGATCCTTTCTCCAAGACGTGAACTGTGCGCAGTCGTCAAAAATAAAAAAGCCGCACCGATAGAAGGGGGTGCGGCAGAGAGACCAACAGTGTGTGGTTGTTCTCGCTTCCCTACGCTGGTATTACCCAGGTCAGGTTCTGAGGGTCGTCCGTTCGGGCGGACTCTCAGCCGTGTGGCTCCCCTAGCTTCAGGACGGAATCGTATCGCTGGCTCCCTGCGTTGTCAACGGGGTATTAGGCCTATCGTGATCGAACCGAGTGGACCATTGCCGGCCTAGGACTTCCTCGCAGCGGACGGTTCGTTGATTGTGGGGGAGTCCTAACGTAGAATGACGCGTCACGCTATTGTGCAAAGGAAACTGTGCAGACACTTTCAATACTTCCGAAACCGATCACGGACTACCAGCAACTACCTGCGGAGGAACTGTTCCGCCGGACGGCTGAGGCTAAACGCGTGCTGGGTGATCGAGTGATGATCTTAGGCCATAATTATCAACGGGATGAAGTCATCGAACATGCAGACTTTCGTGGGGATTCTCTTCTGCTCTCGAAGCTAGCAGCCGAGCGGTCAGAGCGGCCTTACATTGTCTTTTGCGGCGTGCACTTTATGGCCGAGACCGCCGACATCCTGAGCCGCTCCAAACAAACGGTGATTCTCCCTGACATGGCCGCAGGCTGCTCCATGGCGGACATGGCGGCCATCGAACAGGTCGATCAATGTTGGGAGACGCTGGGACGAATCCTTCCCGTTGAGGAGACCGTCATGCCGGCGGTCTATGTGAACTCTGCCGCGGTGCTCAAAGCCTTTTGTGGTGAACATGGCGGAATTACCTGTACCTCTTCTAACGCGAAGGCGGTGATCGAATGGTCCTGGGCCAGGCGGGAGAAAATTCTCTTCTTCCCGGACGAGCATTTGGGCCGCAATACGGCCAATAAAATGGGGCTTCTGAAAGAAGCAATGATCGTCTGGGATCCCTATCAACCCAACGGGGGGAATACGCGCGAGGCGATCACACGCGCGAAGCTGATTCTTTGGAAGGGCCACTGCAGTGTGCATCAGATGTTCCAACCTGTGCATGTGGACAATTTCCGCAAACAGTATCCTGCCGGCAAGGTGATTGTCCACCCAGAATGTCACGAAGATGTCGTCAATAAGGCAGACCTGTCCGGGTCCACGGAATTGATTATCCGCACGGTGACGGCAGCGCCGGCCGGGACGATCTGGGCGGTGGGAACGGAATTGAATTTGGTCAATCGATTGAAGCGTAACCTTACCGATAAGAAGGTCCTCTTCCTCTCCTCCACGGTCTGCCAATGCGCGACGATGTTCCGGATCGATGGAGTCCATCTCTGCTGGGCGATGGAAAACCTTGCCGAGGGCCACGTCGTGAACCATATTGTCGTTCCAGACGATGAGAAGCATTGGGCGAAGGTGGCGCTGGACCGCATGATGGCAGTTAGTTAGCGGGCGGGATCGTGAAAAACGGTTTGATTCCACCCGCCCAGCCCCGGTGCGCCGAGACGCACCTTCCACCGGGCTTCGTTCTCGCGTCGCTCACATGCTCGACGTACCGCCTGGGGTAGAGCTGTACTGACTGCTCGGGGTGGGTGTGAAGGGTACGCCTCGTATATTCGCTCGCTGCGGCCTTGCTGGAAGACGTTTTTGACGATCCCGCCATCCAAGCTAAGGACTGGTGCCTCGCCTGTCATTCCGGTATATTCCAACCCTTAACCTGAATCACGTTCTAAGGTTTTCGCGAGAGACTCGACAGATTATGGATTACAAGGCCACACTCAATCTCCCCAAAACTGATTTTCCTATGAAGGCGAACCTGCCGCTGCGGGAGCCGGAACTCCTTGCCTCTTGGGAGCAGGAACGGTTGTACGAACAGATTCAGGAGGCGGGGAAAGGCCGACCGCTGTACGTCTTGCACGATGGGCCGCCCTACGCCAATGGCCGTATTCATATCGGTCACGCGTTGAACAAGATCCTCAAAGACATCATCATCAAATCCAAGACGATGGCGGGTTACCAGGTGCCCTATGTGCCAGGGTGGGATTGCCATGGCCTTCCGATCGAGCATCAAGTTCTTAAGGAACTCGGCGACAAGAAAAAGACGCTCGATACCCTGGCCATCCGTCGGCTCTGCCGGGAGTATGCGGAGAAGTTTTACACGATTCAGCGGGAGGAGTTTCAGCGGCTCGGTATCTTGGGTGATTGGCAGCATCCCTATCTCACGATGAATCCTGGCTATGAGGCCACGATCATTCGGGAGTTCGGTAAATTCGTGGAGCGGGGTGGCGTCTATAAGGGACTGAAGCCGGTGCTCTGGTGTACGGTGGACCAAACCGCCCTGGCCGAGGCGGAAGTCGAGTACGAAGACCACACCTCTCCCTCGATCTATGTGAAGTTCCCGCTGGTCACGTCACCCGCGGTGCTCAGCAAGACGTTCCCCGACATCTCGTTCCCCGTCGGTATCAAGTTGGTCTCCGTCGTCATCTGGACGACCACCCCATGGACGCTCCCGGCCAATCAAGCGGTCTGTCTCCATGGCGATATCGACTATGCGTTTGTCCAGGTCGGCGACGAGGTGCTGATCGTTGCGGAGAAGCTACTTGAGAGCGTGACAAAGGCCTGCAAGCTCGAAGGAGCGCGAGTGTTTGGGATGAAGAAGGGGAACGAAGGATTCGAAGGGATCGAGACGCAACGGCCCCTGACCACCGGCCTGTCACCGATTCTACTCGGCGACTTCGTGACCCTCGATCAGGGAACCGGCTGTGTTCATATTGCGCCAGGCCACGGCATGGAAGACTACATTCTCGTCCTGGAACACAATGCCAAGGCCTCGCCGGGTGAACGGCTGGAGATTTTGGCGCCGGTCGACAACGGCGGGCGGTTTACCGATGTCGTGAAGGAATTTTCCGGTCAGCATGTGTTGAAGGCGAATCCGAAGATTGTGGAGTTCCTGCAGGCCAACGGACGTTTGCTGGCTCAGGGGTCGTTGAACCACTCCTATCCGCACTGTTGGCGCTGCAAGAATCCCGTCATCTTCCGCGCCACCGAGCAGTGGTTCGTGTCGATGGAGACGAACGATCTTCGGAAAGAGGCGTTGGCGGAGATCGAGCGGGTCCGTTGGATTCCCGCCTACGGCCGTGATCGGATCAACGGGATGATCGAGAACCGTCCCGATTGGTGTTTGTCACGCCAGCGTGTCTGGGGCGTGCCAATACCCGGTTTCACCTGTATCGGGTGCCGATCTGTCCTG
>JANYEF010000042.1 GCA_025363325.1 Nitrospira sp.
GTCTGTCTGGTCCATCTGGTTTCTCTGGTCTATCTGGTTAGTCTGATTAAACAAATACACAAGACAAACCAGACAAACTAAACAACGATCTTCCAGTCCATCCCCTGAGCGGCCACCGCTGCTTCCCATCCCTCTCCACAAGAGAGGAAACGAATCCTCCAATTGTCTTGGAGCGGAGAGCCCACCGGAACATGAACCTCTGCGCCGACTCCGTCCGCTGCCATGAGAATCTCGCACTGACTCAATGCCCGGAGTCCGATACCTTGCGCCTTGAGCACCGCTTCTTTCGCAACCCAGTAGCGGAAGAATCTCGCTGCACGCTGCTCCTGAGTCAACTGCATGATCGTGGCATGTTCGGAGGTAGTAAAGTAACGCTCGGAAAGTTTCGCAACCTCTACGTCCGAACGAATTCGTTCGAGATCAACTCCAACCTCTTGCCCCTTTGAGACCGCTATGAGCGCACGGCCATGCGCATGGGACATATTGAATGTGATCACGGGCTGACCTTGTAACTCATTTTTCAAGGAAGGCTTGCCTGACTTACTACGATACATCTCTACAGCATCGGGGCCGACCCCAAGATACCGGCTGAGCAACGCTCTGAGACCTCCGTGCACAAGCACGAATCGGACTTGATCTTGCTGGCGGATGAAACGGGCCGCCCTCCCGCGTTCATCTTCGTTCAACCAGGAACGGCACTGCGCCACAAAAGACGGGCTTCCGTCGAGCGAGAAGCCCCAGGCATGAATGGTCCGATCTTCTATCGCGATCGGCGCCGACCAGCCGACCGTTGCGATTAACTCAATGGATGGAAAGGCCATGACCGATCCACCTACAACAGGATTCACCAGTACCCTCCTATAGCAGGATGCTGAATTTGGTTTATTTGGTTTGTCTGGTCTATCTGGTCTGTTTAGTTTGTCTCGTGTTTTTAGTTAAACCGGGCTACCCGAATAAACCAAATGAACAAAACAAACCAGATAGACCAGACCAACCAGAAAGACCAGATAGACCCCATCGTACTGGCTCTTTGAGGCGAAAAGAAAACCGATTGAAAAATCACACTCCCCCAAGGTAAGCTCCCCCCACAGCCAATCGCAACGACGATACATTCGCCCCAACCCTACCCTGGCGTGAGGCGAGTTCTACCAAGCGGAGAGGTGCGAGAGTGGCCGAATCGGGCAGTCTCGAAAACTGCTGTCCTGGCAACGGGACCGTGGGTTCGATCCCCACCCTCTCCGCCAATTTTCAAGAGGTTGTGCATCCGGGTCCGAGTCATACCGGCCCGGTGCCTCCTCAAGTGTCACCGGAAGTGTAACCATTTTCCGCTGAATGTAGGCATCCAGCCGGTTGGCCGCCTCCTTCAAGTCCTCTTCGCTGGTAATGTTATACCGGTCGAATACCGAGCGGATCTTATGCCCGCTGATCTTCATGGCAACCGTCTCCGGCACCCCTGCCCTCACGAGGTTACGCACCACGGTTCGCCGCAGATCATGGAACAAAACCCCTGACATGCTTAGCCGCTTCATCAAGGCAGTCCAGCCATGATCGAAACTCTTCACGCGCTGGCCCCTCAAATGAACCACCCACGGACAGGTTGGATACTCACAGTCTCGCACTTCCTTCGCCTTCAACATCACCTTCAAGAAATCGCCCGTCATGTATAGACCGCGTGACGTGTTGGTTTTGGTCTGCTTTCGCTCCAGCCAGATACAGTGCTGCTCCATTCCTCAAGCTACCGCTGGCCTCCTGTTCGGGGTTTGAATCATTCCCGTCTTATGCCTCAACCCCCATGCGCCAGAAAATATAACCATTTTCCTCATCTTCTGTCGCCAATTCTCTTGACAGAACATTCCAAACCTGCACTATAATCCTCGCCGATAGCCGGTTTGGGCTATCGCATGCAAAGGCAAGATGCGCGTTCGTAGGGCTGAACACCCTCCGTGTTCGTGGCCGATGCTGCCTCTGCCTATTGGCTTGGTGGTCACCCCCCCATTCATGGATTCTCCTTCGGTAGTCTATCCGCGGCTCGCGTTGTCCTAAAGTCTCGTTCATCTGACGAATATTTCCATTCACCGTTGAGGCTACTGAAAGAGCACCTGCGTGAATGCCATTCCGCCAAAATCCATAAGGAGGAACCGATGTCCGCATTTTACGCCACACGAAGCCAGTTCCGCATCATTCCCTCACTCATCGTATTCATGCTCTGTTTTGCGCTCACATTCCAAGGATGTGGAATGGGCGGTGGAGGGTCGAGCCCATCTCCTTCCCCAACTGCCAACACATCAGGCCTTACGTATAGCAAAAATGGCGGGAATATCACGCAACTCAGTTATAGTGATCCGAAGACTGGATTATCATCAGTATTCAGTTTTATTGTCGATTCATCAGGAAACTCAGTTTTTTCTTCTGGAACCATCAAGAGCTCTCAGGGAGATTTTAGCTATGTGTTCGACCGGACTGGTACACTTGGGAAAGTGGTTAATCAAAAAACGGGAGAAGAGCTCCGATTCAATTACTTTACGGACCACGTCGAAATCCTTGATTTTAGCACGCAAGGAGTGAACACTAGTGTAATAGTTGTGTACACCGTAGCCGGTCGCATTTATGTTGGCTCAGCACTGCCTGGTAATTCATACACCCTTGACAGCCTCACTGACAAAGTAGACGTAACTGATGCAGTTAACGCGGATTTGACCAAGCTAACGTCGAACAACTCTCCCACCGTGAAATGGTTTCAGTCCTTTGATTTTATTCCTGCAGCGTATGCACAGAATCAACAGAATCAGAATGATCTCCAACTTATACTTGCCGTAGTTGGGTGCGTATTCCGACCCATCCCGGCCACTGATTCCGACGGGAATCCGGCCACTATTCTGCGCGGTCTCGGAATCGGTGGCCGACTTC
>JANYEF010000050.1 GCA_025363325.1 Nitrospira sp.
CGAAGGGGACATTCCCCCCGACCATGTACGACTGTTCCTACGGGGTCTTCCCATCGTATTGGCGATCTATGCTGTTGGTCTTGTCGCATTTGGCATTCAGCGCGGGCTCTGGCGATATGTCGGCCTCCATGATTTAGGCCGTATCCTCTGGGCCTCCGTCATCAGTTCCGCGGTGTGCTATGGTGTGGTGCATGGTCTCCTTGGGTGGGTCGGCTATCCTCGCTCGGTCATTATTCTCACGGGTGTGCTGAGCGGACTCTTTCTCGCTGGTATCCGGTTGGTGGTTCGCTGGTTCCGCGAAAGGCTTCACGTACTGAGTCCTACGGCTCGCAGAGTGTTGGTGGTCGGGGCGGGCAATGCCGGTGAGTTGCTGATCAGGGACATGCTGAGCAACGCGGGCTCTCACTACCGACCGGTCGGGTTGGTGGACGACGACCCAATCAAGCGGAAGATGAGGATTCATGGGGTGCCCGTCGTGGGGACTATCGCGGATATCCCGGGTCTCGCTCGAGGCCTCGTCGCGCACGAGATCATTGTGGCGATTCCTTCGGCTTCGACCGCACTGAAGCAGCGAATCCTCGCTGCGTCGGAGGGGTGCAAGGTTCCCATTAAGACCTTGCCGAGCGTGAAACAACTGCTGGCGAACCCGGAAGCACTGAGACAGGTCAGGCCGATGAGCCTAGAGGATCTTCTCCAACGTGAACCCATTCAGATGGATCGGCAGGAATTGTACCCGTTGCTCGGAGGGAAGCGAGTACTTGTGACCGGCGCCGGGGGATCGATCGGGTCTGAGCTCTGTAGGCAGATCGCCCGATACCAACCGGCCACGTTGATCCTCTTTGAGCGTTATGAGAACGGGCTGTTCGCATTAGATCTGGAATTGCGGGCGCAGTACCCAAGAATCACGATCATCCCGGCTATCGGAGATGTGACGGTTCAAGAGCGAGTGGTGGAGGTGTTGCAGCAGACGGACCCTGAGCTTGTTTTTCATGCTGCCGCGCACAAACATGTGCCGCTCATGGAGCTGAATCCGAAAGAGGCCGTTCGCAATAATGTGCTTGGAACGAAGACTGTGGCGGAGGCATCGTTGGCGAGCGGTGTCGATCGCTTTGTGCTCATTTCCACCGACAAGGCGGTCAATCCGACGAGTGTCATGGGCGCTACGAAACGGGTGGCCGAAGACCTGATGCAAAGCCTGAGTCATAGAGGACAGACGAAATTTACGGTGGTCAGATTCGGGAACGTGCTGGGCAGTAACGGCAGCGTGGTCCCCCTGTTTGCAGATCAGATTCGAAAGGGGGGACCGGTCACGGTGACCCATCCCGAAATCAAACGGTTTTTCATGACGATTCCGGAGGCAGTGCAATTGGTGCTACAGGCCAGTCTCTTGGGGCAGGGCGGCGAGGTGGTCGTGCTGGATATGGGGGAGCAGGTCAAAGTGGTCGATTTGGCCAGGAATATGATTGTGCTGTCTGGTCTTGTGCCGGACCAGGACATTCAGATTGTGTACAGCGGCTTGCGTCCAGGAGAAAAACTGTACGAGGAACTCTTTGAAGAGACGGAACAAGTCGAGCCCACGGCGCATGCAAAGATCCAGCGCGCTATCAGCGCTTCAGCAGTTCAATCGGATCGCCTCGATCGAGCGATCGCTCATCTTGACGCTGCCGTGAGTCATGGCGATGACGATGAACTGATTCGCCGACTCAATGAGGCTGTCCCGACCTATACACCGATGTCGCCCCGCAGCATTGAGCATATCCATTGAGTGAGCGTCACAAGCCGGTTTCTCTTGTTTATTTGGTTTATTTGGTTTGTTTGGTTGAAGGAGACTACCGATGAACGAAACTAACCAGATAAACCGGATCAACCAGACAGACCAGATAAACCCGTCGCGTAGGATGAGAGGAGGATCTAGAGGATGAGAGGCGTCGTTCTGGCCGGAGGATTAGGAACCAGGTTGCTCCCGCTCACCAAAGTCACCAATAAGCATTTGCTGCCGATCTACGATCGGCCCATGATTTACTATCCCATTCAGGCGCTGGCCAATGCCGGGATTGATGAAGTCATGCTTGTGACGGGCGGTAACAGCGCGGGAGATTTCCTGAAATTGCTGGGTAATGGCAAAGACTTCGGCCTGAAGCGGCTCAATTATACCTATCAAGAAGGAGAGGGCGGTATCGCCGACGCCCTGCGATTGGCCGAACACTTTGTAGACGGGGAGTCGGTGTGTGTGATCTTAGGCGACAACATTATCGAGGGCAACATCGCCGCCGCCGCCGATGTGTTTCGGAAACAGCAGCAGGGGGCGAAAATTCTCTTGAAGGACGTCAAGGACCCGCAACGGTTCGGGGTGCCTATCCTTGAGGGGAGTCGCGTCGTGAAGATTGAGGAGAAGCCGGCGAATCCCCGATCGTCGTATGCGGTCACGGGCATGTATTTTTATGACGCGCGCGTATTCGACATCATCCAAACGCTCA
>JANYEF010000070.1 GCA_025363325.1 Nitrospira sp.
GCCATTGTGCGCTCCTCTCAGTCGCAAGCGGGACTTGCGAGACTTGCGAGAAAAGCGGGACGGGCCGGAAGTGTCATCTTTGCAAGTCGCGCTTTTCCCGCCAGTCTCGCCCATCTCGCTCACAATTCACGGACGAAGAAGATGGAAGAATACCATAGCCACCCGTATGACGCACGTAGATTTCCCATCGATGAAGGTGATGGTGCGGATGTCAGAAAAGTTGGCCACCAAAGGCGATCTGGAACATCATCGTGAGTCCGACGGCCACGCTCCCAAGACTCGCCAGCCCTTGGACCGTGAGAAAGATGGGACGCCCGAGGTTCAGCGACCACAGCACCGGAAGGCTCACGACGATCCCGACCAACATCATCCCCAGGATCGAGCCAACCCCGAACACCGCGATATACGTGAGCCCCTCCGACACCGATCGCGCAGACGACAACACGATCAACAACAGTGCCGCCGACCCGGCCAGACCATGGGCCATACCGATACAAAACGGTCGAACGGAATCACGCCACCAATGTACATGTCCGTGATCCTCGACCAGCGCATGACTATGCAGGTGCACGTGCCGTTCACCGTCATGGTCGTGCGTATGCACATGCCAGCGTTCTCGGACCAATCGCACCCCGAGCATTCCGCCGAGGAACACGAGCATCGCGCCGACGCCAAACTCGGCCGCCAAGGCAATTGGTTCAGGAATCGGCACGCGGAGCACCAACACCACCGCCCCGACCAACAACAACACCACCGTATGTCCAAGCCCCCAGCTGAATCCAATCATGCCGGACGCGCGCAGCGAGGGTCGCTGCGATAGCACCGTGGATACGGCAGCTAAATGATCCGTGTCCAAGGCGTGGCGAAGCCCCAGCACAAACCCAAGTCCTAAAATGGTCAGGAATTCAGTGTCCAGCATACGGGCATCAACAGGGATTGGTCCTAGCAGGATGCTGAAAAAGTTCGCCAGCGGCGTTCTCGCATCGCTCAGAGGCTCAACGTACCGAAGCCTACGGCCTTCGCCTCTTCACTCGCTGCGGCCTTGCTGGACGGTCTTTTCGAGCATCCTGCGGGCTACTCTGGCGCTATCGCCATTCGTGAAATCACAGCGGCACATCGTGCAAAACCGAGTTTTCCCGCAGCCTGCTGGGGCACTGGTGTCGACGGCAAGATGGGACCTCAGCCGCCGCGAGCGTGCATTTCGAGATGGGGGTCTTCACGAAGTTTCTCAATGTCGATGAGTCCTCCAACACGCAACCCATCCCGTTCGAGCGCCTTGCGCTCTTCTGCACCTCGGTCGCGGCGACCTTCCCAGCCGGCGCGAATCAAGGCCCGCATCTCGTCCGCGGAGGCACCGGCACGGAGAGGCTTACGCAGATCCGTTCCCGTCGGCGCATAGAGACAGTGATACCACATGCCGTCGGCGGTCACCCGGCTGCGATCGCAGGTCGCGCAGAACGGCGTGGTCGTCGAAGGAATAATCCCAAAGATCGTCCCATCGGGCAACAGATATCGCTGCGCCGGCGCAGCCCCCCGCTCAGGCATTGGCTCAATCGTCCCATAGTGTTCACTCAGCAGCGTGAGCATCGCCGCTCGGGAAAGCACGTTTTCTTGAGACCACTCGTTCGCGCCACCGACGTCCATATATTCGATAAACCGAACTTCCGCCTGCACGTGCTTGCCAAACTCAATCAGCGCGACCAACTCATCGTCATTGAAACCCCGAATCGCCACCGTATCGAGTTTCAAGCCGGTGAATCCCGCGCGAGCCACCGACTCAATCCCTTCCATCACACGCGCATACTCATCACGGCGGGTCAGTTGGCGAAATCGTTCCGGTCTCAGCGTATCGAGGCTGACCGTGACGCGGTGAAGCCCTGCCTCATACAGCGCCTCCGCCTGGTCCGCCAGAAGAATGCCGTTCGTCGTTAGCGCGATATCCGTCACCCGCCGATTTTGGACCAACAGGCGAATCAGCCGAGGTAAATCGCGCCGAAGCAACGGCTCTCCGCCAGTCAGCCGCACGCGATCGACGCCGAGGTCGGTGAAATAGCCTGTCAGGCCTGCCATTTCCTCATGGGTCAGCAGATCCTCGCGCGGTAGCCAGACATAGTCCTGCTCCGGCATGCAGTAATTGCAACGAAGATTGCATCGATCCGTCACGGACAGACGCAAGCTCCGCAGCGGCCGTCCGAAAACATCAGCAACGGCAGCTTGAATAGTATCTTTCGATGATTCGCTCATAACCAGTAGTTTGCCTTTTACCCCTTACGCCTCACGCCTTACCCCTCACGTCCCTAGGGGTGTTCCTCCACCCAGACTTCGCCTTCTGGCGTGTGCTCGAGTTTCCAGATCGGCGTGATTCGTTTCAATTCAGCAATCGCCCATTCGCAAGCACGGAACGCCTCGGCCCGATGCTCAGCCCCCACGACAATCAGCACGATGTTTTCGCCAATGCCGATTTCGCCATACCGGTGGAGGATCGCCACCTCGATGATGTCAAAATCCTTCAGCGCCCGCTGGCGGATTTCGCGGAGCTTCGTTTGGGCCATCCCTTCATAGTGTTCAAAGGTCATGCTGTCGACCTCGCGCCCTTTGGAACGATCGCGCGCCGTCCCGAGGAAAATCGAAATGCCACCGATGCGCTTCGACCGGCCTCGCACCCGATTGATCTCCGCATCCACAGAAAAATCTTCCCGCTGCACTCGGACAAGCAGGGAATCGTCACCAGCCTGATCCAGCGGACTTCCACCTGCGAACGGCGGCAACAACGCGACTTCATCGCCATCCTGAATCACCGTATCTTCATGCGCAATTTCTTGATTGATTGACACGAGGACCTTTTTCTTCTGAATCAGTTCCCCGATAGCGGGATGCCCTGCTTCTAACGCACCGACGAGATCTTTCACCCGTCCTCCAGTCACGAGATTGAGGGACAAAGTCCCCTGATTCCCCGCCAACATTTTCGTCATCCCAAATAGACGAACTGTCACCATGCACTATCCTTATCAGTTACTTGAAACAGACGCGTCTAACGCTTTGTAAACGTGCCTGATTTCCCACCTGACTTTGAGAGTAGACAGACATCACTGAAACTCATCCCGCGGTCCACCGCCTTGCACATATCGTAGATCGTGAGCGCCGCCACAGAGGCCGCCGTCATCGCTTCCATCTCCACCCCGGTTGGCCCAGTCGTCTTAGCCGTCGCCAGAATGGTGATCGAACAGCGGCCCTCGCGATCCGGCTGAGATTCTTCTTTAAATGAGATGTCGACGCTGGTGAGGAGAATCGGATGGCACATGGGAATGAGGTCTGGGGTCTTCTTGGCTCCCATCACGCCGGCGACCTGTGCGACGGACAAGACATCGCCCTTGGCAATCTTGCCCCGTTGAATCTTTTCAAGGGTTTCAGGCTGGAGAAAGACTGTGGCCTGAGCCGTCGCGGCCCGTTCGGTCGAGTCTTTCGCGCTGACATCGACCATCCGTGCCCGCCCCGACTCGTTGAAGTGCGTAAATTCCGCCATTTTCTTAGCTGAATCAGCCGGTTGCAGGAAGAAACGTGAGGTGATTATAGGAGCCAGTGGAAAGGGCAGTCAAGGGAGGGGCAGGGAGTGGCCAGGTGCCCTTCTTGCTCGCAGAGCCCCCACGATGAAACGGTGGTCGCTCGATGCGCGCAGTAAAGGGCAGCCTTGGCCACTCCCTTACATAGAGGTATAGAGAATCGGAAGGCCCTCGCTCGAGCTAATGGCACGTCTCGGCGTGCCAATGGGTGGGCGGGTGAGAAAGTTGCGCGCAGTGGGAGACCAAACAGGCCGCCCTGCAAGGGAAAGAAATAAGCGCGGAAAGATCGGAAGAGAGAGCAGCCAGGAGTCCTTCTTGCTCGCAGAACGCGCACGGTGAAACTGTGCTCGTTCGATGCGCGCAATGAAGGCCGCCTGGCTACTCCCTCCTGGGACAGGAGGTTGGCCGGAGATACGGCGGGCTGATAGCTGGATAGACTACGGATTCGCAGCCTATCCCAGTGGGTAACAATAGACGGTGTGATGGATAAGTGTACGACTTTGCAGTAGACTTGCCATCAGCGGATTGCTGAGACTGCCTTGCTAGGCTGCACGGGTTGGCTGCAGCAGACTTAATAGTTACTGATCAGTGCACTAAATAGTGCGTAGTATGTTATAATGTGGCATGCACAGACAAGACGATGCCAGGGCACTGGCTCCGGCGGCGCAGGCGCACTTGCGGCGGATGGCCGTCAAAGCCGTGCGCGCAGGCCTCAGG
>JANYEF010000097.1 GCA_025363325.1 Nitrospira sp.
AGCCAAAATCCTTCTCGAATTTGCCTCTGCCACTGACTCGGTATACACCTGAAACCAGGTCTCTAGCTGCTTGCCAAGCCTTGATATCCTCAAATCGCTCTATCGTAGCCAATGATTCGTTCCTTCGACTTGACGACTCAAAACTTGATGACGTTCCGACTTTCAGACTTTCTCGATCAAACAGACCGCTTGGGCGGCGATACCTTCCTCCCGACCGATCATGCCGATCCCCTCTCCGCTCTTCACCTTCACATTGACGAGGTCAGGATCGACCCCGAGCACCTGCGCCATCTGCTTCTGCATGGCTGCCAGGTGCGAACTGAGGCGAGGGGCCTGCGCGATAATGACCGTGTCGACGTTCACGATGCGATACCCCTTCCCAAGCATCTTTCCGACCACATCCTCCAACAGCTTCAAGCTCGAAATATCTTTAAACCGCTGATCGGAGCTGGGATAGTGTCGGCCCAAATCTCCTTCGCCCAT
Organism: Nitrospira sp.; assembly: GCA_025363325.1. GTDB lineage: Bacteria > Nitrospirota > Nitrospiria > Nitrospirales > Nitrospiraceae > Palsa-1315. The sequence goes on from JANYEF010000097.1 coordinate 484, forward strand.
CGCTCCGAGCAACGCATCGCAGAGAGCATGGACCAAGGCATCGGAATCGGAATGTCCCAACAAGCCCTTGCTGTGCGGCACCTCGATCCCGCCGAGAATCAGCTTTCGTCCTGCTCCCAACGGATGAATGTCGTAGCCGCAGCCCACTCGCATCGTCATAGGCTCTCCTCATGATTCGCCACGCGTCAGTCAGCGCGACTTGCGAGACTGCCGCGATCCGAAGTTCAGGGTTCGAAGTTCCGAGAACCTCGAACTTCGGACCTCGAACCGTCGTCCGTCTCACCCGTCCCACGCTCTGTGATTCGCGATGCCAGAATAGCCTCGCCGATCACCAGGTCTTCAGGCCTCGTCACTTTGATGTTCTCCCCGCTTCCCTCAACCACCGCCACCGAGTACCCCATCCATTCCACCAAGAATGCGTCATCGGTGGCGCGCACCCCCTCGGCATGCGCTTTCCTGTGGGCAGTCTCGATCCAGTCCCGGCGAAAGGCCTGCGGAGTTTGGGCGAGCCACAAGGGGCTGCGATCGACCGTTCGCTCAATCACCCCATCCGGACGAACCTGTTTCACGGTATCCCTCATTGGAAGCGCGATAATCGCAGCCCCTTCTTTCCTCGCGGCAGCCACGACCTCGTCGATCATCCGTTGCGTCACAAATGGCCGCACGGCGTCGTGTATGAGCACGATGTCTGTGTCTGGGGGTACCTGTGCGAGCGCGTACCGCACCGAATCCTGGCGCTCTGCGCCACCCGCCACGACCTTCGTCACTTTGGTGAATCGATGCCGCGAGACGATCTCATGCTCACAATATTCGACGTCTGCAGACGGAACGGCAAGAATGATCTGGTCGACCACGGAAGCGGCTTGCAACATCCGCAACGACTGCACGATGAGTGGCTCACCACCCAACGAAAGAAATTGTTTGGGGACGGAGCCACCCATCCGAAGCCCTCGGCCGGCAGCCGGCACGAGTGCCACCACCAAGGGCGCCTGACGGTCTGTCTGGTCCATCTGGTTTATCTTGTTTGTTTTGTTTATCTGGTCGATTTGGTTCATCTGGTTAGCTTCATCCAACCAAACACACGAGACAGACCGAATAGACCAGACAGACCAGATGAACCAGCTAACTCTTCCGCAACTGGCTAGGGCCGCAGCGTGAGATAGATCGTTTGGCCCTTCCGTTTGAGCAGCAAGAGGACGGCTTGATCCTTGGCCAGGCCGGAAGCGGCTTGTTCATAGGACTTGAGCGAGCCCACCGCCTTGCGATTGACCTCGAGAATAATATCGCCTTCACGCACACCCATTTCCTCCACCGCACCTCCGGGCTTGACCTTGACCACCACCACGCCACGATCGGTGGCCTTCAATCCGTACCGAGCAGTCAGTTCCTCGTTGAGCTCACGGACATCAAGATCCGAAAGGACCCCCGTTGGCACCGCTGATTCCCTGCTCTCCTCTGCGCTGGGCTGACCTAACGATTTCGGCTGTTCCACAATCACGACCTCGATCGTCTTAGGCTTCTTGTCTCGAATCAGCTTGACCGAGACCTTCTTTCCGATCGGAGTCTGTGCAACCGCATTCCGTAAATGTGTCGGCGAATCCATCGACTTGCCGTCATATTCGATAATGATATCTGCGCGCTCAAATCCCGCCTTCTTCGCAGGACTGTCGTCCATGACATCGCTGACGAGCACGCCCTTCGTGTCGGTGATCCCGAACTGTGTAGCCAACTCAGGAGTCAAATCTTGAATCGCCACGCCGAGCCAGCCACGGACGACCTTCCCCGTCCGTACCAACTGATCCATAATGGCGCGTGACAAGTTGCTGGGCACCGCAAACCCAATACCCATGTACCCGCCGCTTTGACTGAAGATCGCCGTATTGATCCCGACTAATTCGCCACGCATGTTGACTAACGCGCCTCCGGAATTGCCTGGATTGATCGCTGCATCGGTTTGGATGAAGTCCTCGTATTCGGCAATGCCCATACTGGCTCGCCCAACTGCACTGACGATCCCCATCGTCACCGTCTGGGTGAGCCCGAACGGACTCCCTACGGCTAACACAAACTCCCCGACCTCCAGTTGGTCGGAATCGGCCCAGGGAATGGTTGGGAGCCCTGTCGCTTCGATTTTCACGACCGCGATATCCGCCTTCACATCAGTGCCGATCAGCTTGCCCTTAAACTCCCGCTTGTCCGACAAAAAGACCCGAATCTCGTCGGCCTTGTTCACCACATGATTATTGGTGATGATCAAACCATTGGACTCCACAATGACCCCGGACCCCTGGCCACGTTCTTTAGGCTCTCGCTGGGGCGCATCACGCTTAGAAAACTCATCGCCGAAGAACTTGCGAAAAAATGGGTCGTCGAGCGGCGAGCTGTGTGGATTTTCTCCGGCTTTTCCGGTTCGCGTCGCCGAAATGTTGACGACCGCCGGCCTCACCGACTTCGCGATCTCAACGAAGTTTTTCCCGCTCCCCCCTGCCATTGGAAGCTGTGGTACGGTAGCCACAGGACGAGCGATTGGGGCGGGAGTCGGCTCAGGCCCGGCCGTGCCGGTCGGCAACCAACCCATGTCAGACGCCACCACGATCCCGATGACAATCCCTATAGTCAGCAAAGTGGACGGAACCAGCCACGCACGAACGAGTTTCATAGGTGATCCTTGCTCTTCATCTCTCGTGACCCAAATAATTCACACACAGCCGGTGTATTCCCACGCGTCACTGCATCTCGCCGGAATACACCCCCATGATGGTATGGAGAAATTTCATCGCCTCCGCTTTAGGCCGCTGGAACGAGTTCCGACCAATGATGGAGCCAAACCCGCCGCCGTCACGAATGGCGCGCGCTTCCTCAAACACATGCGTGTCCTCACTCTTGGCCCCCCCGGAGAAAATGACGATCCGGCGCCCATCGAACGAGCTCTGCACCACATGCTTGACCCGCTCCGCCAGGGTCGTGATCGGAATCTTGGCCGATTCGTACACTTTCTTCGCCGCAGCCTGTTCAAGATACGCAGTGGGAAGCTTGACCTTAATGACATGGGCGCCGAGCTGCGCCGCAATCTGGGCCGCATAGGCCACCACATCGATCGCCGTCTCCCCCTCCTTACTGAGCACCGACCCTCGCGGGTACGACCACACGACGACTGCCAAGCCACAGTCCTTGGCGTCTTCTGCAATCTCGCGCAGCTGTTCATACATGGCGTTGCAGTGCGATGACCCTGGATAGATCGTGAATCCCACGGCAACACAGCCCAGACGCAAGGCATCCGAGACGCTCCCGGTGACTGACGGCATCGGATCTTTTTCGTCGTGCAACGTATCGTGGCTATTGAGTTTCAGAATAAGCGGGATTTGCCCGGCATACTGACTCGCCCCGGCCTCCAGAAATCCCAACGGCGCGGCGTAGGCATTGCAGCCCGCATCGATCGCCAACTGAAAATGGTAGAGGGGATTGTACCCCCCTGGATTGGAGGCAAAACTCCGGGCCGGACCATGCTCGAATCCTTGGTCCACGGGTAGAATCACCAGCTTGCCCGTCCCCGCCAATTTTCCATGGCGCAACAGACGTGCGATATTCGTTTTGGTTCCGGCGTTGTCGCTGCTGTACCAGCTCAGAATCTCTTGTACGCGATCAGCCATGTCTTTCCTCCCTGGATTCGTGAAACGTGAGACGTTAGTAACTGCTCAGGTAGATAGACTGAAGGCTCCGGGCACAGGCTGAAGGTTTTTAGGCTGAAGGCCGGAGCTCCGAACACTTCAGCCTGAACACCTTCAGCCTATCCACCTGAGTTGTTACATCCGTCTGCCTTGAATGAACTCCTCCGCCTCCAGAACGTCGTCCGCACTCCCAATGATCAACGGCACCCGTTGATGCAATTGCTTGGCCTCCACGTCGAGGATGCGCATGGTGCCGGTGCTGGCCCTTCCGCCTGCCTGCTCCACGACCCACGCCAACGGATTGGCTTCGTACAGCAACCGAAGCTTGCCCTCTGGCTTGCCCAGCTCGC
>JANYEF010000122.1 GCA_025363325.1 Nitrospira sp.
GAGACGGGCATGCCTAGCGCGACAGGCTCGATCTGGGGTTCGAGGCTCTGGGTTCGAAGTTCCGAAAACCCTAAACCTCGAACGTCGAACCTAGAACCCGCACCCGTATCCTCCCCCCTCTTTCGAAGGGTTTTCTCCCCACAGTGGGGAATTTACGCTGAGGGGCGTCAATGCGAGACTCTGGCACAAGTGAGGGAGAACCGCACATGACAATCATCCAGTGGCTGTCAGAGGCGATGGGTGAGGTACAGGAGTGGTTCAGGCCGTTTGGCCCTGAGCTCGTGCCGGTGTATCAGGAGCGGCGGATCGATGTGCGGAGGAGGAAGCCTTTTTACGTCGCGTTGATCGCCTGTGCCATGATCGGCTCCAGCCTTCCAGCGACAGTGTGGACTGCCGACCTGCCGTCTCTCGCGCCGGTGAAACCCGGGACGTTCGTGGCGGCTGGTGTCGGGTATGAGAATGCTGAAACGTCGACGATTACCGTGAAAACATACGATGCCGAGAACGGCGCGATCCTTTCCGATGAAACGTATGAGTTGAACGTGAGAGAGGACGCAGTGTCAGCGGGCAGTCAACCGCGTGAGCGGATTTTTGCAGGCGGAGTTGGCCCGGGGGCTGACGGACTTTCAGCGTTCACGCTCCGCGTCTATGACGCGGCCACAGGGAGGTTTCTCTGGGAAGGTCTCTTGAATCTCAATGTTGGCAACCAAGAATCCGGTTCCACCCACCGAGTGGTAGCTCACCTTACGCCACAGGCGATGGTGACTCAGGTCCGTAGCCGAGGCGCATTTGATGGCCAACCCCAGTTTTTCCTCCGTGCTCTCGATCCGGCAACCGGACAGCTGATGTGGACTGATCAGTTCTCAGCTGGTGTTGCTGGCAGTCTTGCGCGTGCAGAACTGGTCGGCAGGGCCGTCGTTGGTCAGACGGAGGGATTGGCTGCTCCATCTCAACAAATCGAATTTCGTATTCGGATGTTCGATGATCGAGACCGGCAGATCATGTGGGAAGACACGATTGAGCCGACTGTGGACGAGGCAGACGTGGCATTCGGGCACGATGCTGCAGCCGAGAATCTGCCGTCTTGGGATGGCGGGGGACCCGAGGAGCTGAAACGGGAAGCGATCTAGTCAGGCTGTTCAGCGATCCGTGAGAGGTGAAACGTGAGACGTTAAACGAGGGAACTTGTCCGAGGCCGTGAGACCTCTTGAAAAGTTTTAGCTTTCACGGTTTTTGAGAGCGAATTTTTCAGCATCCTGTTAGCTTTTCTTTCCGTGCTCCTGCAACTGATCCATCCACCTGGACTGAAATTGCTCGTACGATAGCGAGAGCTGCGATTGCATGGCGGCAGAGAGCGCCTGCCGCGCCTTGAGGTGTGCGAGAATTTCTTGCACCTGATGCATGCCGAAGCGGTCGATCAGATAGTGCACGGCCGAGTTCGCCTCCAGATAGGCCACGGTCGCGGCATCGCTGGTCAATCCTCCCCAGACCCCCTCTAAGGCAGGCAGCGGGATCAGTGTAAACTCCTGCTGCATCATCTGATCGAGATCAGACCAGCGATCCCCGGACAATTCCATGGCTAAGCCTTCATTGAGCCAGGTCGGGACGGCGCTACCGGCGGGGCCGAGTTGGTCGTGCAGAAGGGCGTGCACGAACTCATGCCGCAGCACGCGTGTAAGCCAGGGGCGGTCTGCCAAGGCGTCCTGCGCAGGAACCTGGATACGCCCGAGCACGGGATCGAAGAGTCCATCGGCCCAGGCCGGACTGCCGGTCGCGCTTTGGAATGTGGACTTGGCGTGCAAGACGACGACGATGGTCTTCGACGGGAAGTGCCCAAATCTTTGGCCGATCTCTCGATAGGCCTCTTCAAGAATCTCCAACACAGCGGCCCAAGTAACCTGATCGGCTTCCCCGTCGAATTTTACGGTAAAGTGGGCGCTGTCTCGACTGGTGAGTCGCGCTTCGCTCTTCTCGGTTCCGCGGACTTTGTCCGTGACGGTCCGCAGATAGGATTGTACGGCGGGGTCTTTGTCCGCGCGGGCGGTCGCTTGATCGAGGTGGCGAGCCGCTTCGCCAAGCTCATCCCGTTCCTGAAAGAGATTGGCCAGCGCCAGATGGGGGAAGGGCTCGTTCGGAGCCAAGGCGACCAGCTTTTCCAGAAAGTCCTGCGTCATGGCCGGATCGCGCAGTTCCCAGTAGGCATGGGCGAGGTTCAGTTGGACGACAGGATTCTTGGCATCGAATGACGCGGCTTTCTTGAAGGCTTTGATCGAGACAGCCGTCCCGCCATTCTTTTCCTGTTGAATGCCCAGATTGTTCCAGAGGATGGACACATAGGGGCGCGTGCGGTTGTCGGCTGCGAGGGCTGCCGGCAGATTGGCCAGTTTGGTTTCCGCCTCCTGGGCGTTCCCTTTCTCGATGTCGTCGCGGATCGTTTCCAAGAGTTCGTGATGCGTCGTGTCCGGGACCACGCTGGGATCGATCAGGCGAGTGTGTTTAGGCTCCTGTTCCGGTAGGCCATCATGATGCGGTTCTGGCGGCGCGTCCTGTGAGTTCTCCACGACGGTATTGGACTGACCTGGTGGTGGCGTAGGCAGA
>JANYEF010000158.1 GCA_025363325.1 Nitrospira sp.
GCGTCAATGCCGGCGCCGAAGTTAATGTGAAACGCCGCTCCATTCATCACTAGAGCCGGAACCGACTTGACTCCGGCTGCTTCGGCTTCTTTCACCCGTCCATTGTTCGCGCTGCATGAGATATATGTGGTGGACATTGCGCAGCGAATAGCGTTGACAAGTGATTGAACACGGGCAAGAATCACCCATCGGTTTTCAATCTCTCTGGGTGTACTATGCTGGATAGTATACGTAATGTGTAGGTTTGCCAGACCGGGAGATGGTGCCTTGCAGAGGGGGAGAAGTGGGTTACATTTTTGAATGGGATCCGGTGAAAGCAGAGAAGAACGTCCGAAAGCATGCTGTGACTTTTGACGAAGCCACGACGGTCTTTGGCGACGTGCTCAACCTCTTGATGGCCGATCCTGACCACTCACGTAATGAGCAACGGTATTTGCTATCTGGAATGTCTAACCGACGGAGGCTCCTGGTAGTGGCGTTTGCCGAGCGACCACCCAGGACTCGTCTCATTTCAGCCCGCAGGGCTACTCGGCAAGAACGGAGGCAATATGAAGAAGATAGATAGACGGAGAAAGCAGGCCGACCGTGATACCATGCGCGCAGAGTATGATTTTTCACACGCTGTGCGCGGGGTTACAGCCGCGCGCTATGCGCAGGGTGCAAATGTCGTGGTCATCGATCCAGCCGTTCTGGATGTGTTTCCTAACGGTACATCCGTGAACGAGGCCCTCAGGGCTCTGGCTCCGGTCATTCGACAGAAACGCCGGACGGTGACACGACGGCGAAGTGCCTAACTTGGCAATTGAAGGGACCGCTTGGCAGCATCGCTTCTCTCCCCGCCAATCATTATGAAAAAAAAGGGGCGTGTCTCACGACACGCCCCCTTTTTCTTAGTGCAGTCAGCAGACTGAAACGGTTACTTCAAGGCGTCGATACCGGCGCCGAAGTTAATGTGGAAGGCTGCTCCATTCATCACCAGAGCCGGAACTGACTTGACCCCGGCAGCCTCCGCTTCTTTTACACGCGATTTGTCCGTGCCCAGATGGACGCTTTCCACGGTATATTTCGACGGATCAAGTGCGTTGGCGACGCTGTGCTCGGCCGCGACGCACACCGGGCATCCCGCATGGTAGAAAATCGCTTTGGTCTTCATAAATAGTCTCCCTTTAGATGGCATGTTGTGGGTAGCTGCTACCGTATCCCAGATAGAATAGAAACCGCGCCCTGCTTCGTATAGCAGGCACCTTTTGGTTCCCCAGCCATCTTGTGGGGTAACTTACTGAAAATCAAAGCAATAAAAAAATCACCGCCTCCGGTGCGCGACTTCCGGCTGGTTTCTCTTGTCTATTTGGTTTGTTTGGTTGAACCAGACTAACCAGATAAACAAAACAAACCAGATGAACCAGACAGACCAGATTAGCGAATGACCTGAATCCCTTTCCACCGTTCGGATCGATAGCGCAACAATAGCAAGACCATTCGGACTGTCCAATCTGCAATCATGGCGCTCCACACGAAGAGGACATCGAGTGTGAGCCAGGGACCTGCGATGACCGCGAGCGGCACGCGGATTCCCCACATGCCGATCGTCGTTGCCAACATGATGAACCGGGTGTCACCGGCACCACGTAACGATCCGGCCAGGACCATGGTGAGGGCGAGCGGCACTTGGAGGATGGCGACGATGCGCAGGAACACGGTACCGAGTTCGACGACGGCTTCGTCGTTGGTAAAGGCACGGAGCAGCGCATAGGGAAAGAAGAAGAACAGCAGGCCCATCGAGGCCATTGCGATGCCGGCCAGGCGGTTCGCCTCCCAGTTTTCGAGTTTGGCCCGCACATATTTTCCCGCGCCGATACTCTGTCCCACCATCGTGGCGGCGGCGATTGCGAAGCCATAGCCCGGTAGGAAGGACAGGGATTCGATCGACAAGCCGACTTGATGCGCGGCGTAGGTCACGGTTCCGTACAGCAGGACGATCTTGGTGTAGAGAATTATCCCCGCCTGTTGAAATATCCGCTCGCCTGAAACCGGCGCTCCGATCTGCCAGGTGGAGCGCAAGAGATCCCGACGTACGTTGAGTGATTTCCTAAAGAGCTTTCGGCAGGTCCAGAGGAGATAGCCCACCCCCGCTCCTTCTGCAATTCCCGTAGCCACGGCTGCTCCGGTAATACCCCAGGCAGGGAAGCTCCAGAGTCCGTAGATCAGTGGGTAGGCGATCGTGAGATACAGGAGATTCACTGCGATCAAAGCGTACATCGGAGTTTTGGTATCCCCGGTGCCTTGCATCATCGATGAGAGGACCTGCAAGAAGATCGTGCAGGGAATGACCAGGAAGATGAAGTTCGAGTAGGGCAGGGCCAGTGCGATGACGTCGTGCTCTGCCCCCAACAGCTCCATGGTGACATGATTCAGGGATAATCCGAGGGCCACGAGCGAGCAGGACACGATGGCGGCCAATCCAAGGAGATGTGTGGCGGCTTCCCCGACGTCTTTGGTGCGGCGAGCGCCCCACAGTTGGGCGATAAGGACGTTTGCACCCACCGACAATCCGGAGACGAGCGTGGTGGCCATGAAGGCCAGCAACTGACCGAGACCGACGGCTGCAATGGATGTAGCGCCGAGACCACCGACAAGGAAGACGGCGGCGATGCCCTCGGTGCGTTGGAGCAGGCTGCTGACCGTGACTGGTAAGGCAAGGGTCAGGACGGATTTTCTGATCTGTGCAATGCGGGACGCCATGTCTGGCTATCCTATCAGGATGCTGAAAAAATCCGCCAGCGCCACAGGCGGTGGCGCGCGAAGCGCGAGACGGGCGCGATTCGAAGTTCGGGGTTCGAAGTTCGAAGTTCCGGAAACCTCGAACTTCGAACCTCGAACCGTTGTCCGTCTC
>JANYEF010000178.1 GCA_025363325.1 Nitrospira sp.
GGGTTGGTCGCCAAGAACGTCGTTGGCATCGTGCTCCTCCTGGCTGGTTTTGCCATGCTCTTTTTGCCGGGGCAAGGCCTGCTGACCATGCTGATAGGGATTTCGCTCATGGATTTTCCTAGAAAGCGCCAGCTGGAGGCCAAAATGGTCGGCCAGCCGACCTTGCTGGGCGTGATTAATTCCATGCGTCACAAGTTTGATAAACCACCCTTGACCCTGGCCCCCGGCCCCTAGCAGGATGCTGAAAAAGTCCGCCAGTGGCGTTCTCGCGTCGCTCAGAGGCTCCACGTACCGAAGCATACGCCTCGCCTCTTCGCTCGCTGCGGCCTTGCTGGACGGCCTTTTTGAGCATCCTGCGGCTATTTTGAAATCAGCGCCATATGGAAGATTTCAGTGGTGGTTTATGAATAAACCGAGTTTTTCCGCAGCCTGCTAGCCCGCATCATGCCGAGCACCGAGTCCAGCCGTAAGACGCTCTACCTGATCGATGGGAGCGCTTATATCTATCGTGCGTTCTTCGCCCTGCCGGCGATGAATAATTCCAAAGGCCTTCAGACCAACGCCATCCTCGGCTTCACGACGATGTTGCTGAAGATTATTCGCGAGAAGAAGCCGGATGGTCTCGTCGTGGCGTTTGACGAAAAGGGTCCGACGTTGCGCCACGCGGAGTTCACGGCCTACAAGGCGCAGCGGCCGCCGATGCCGGATGGCATGAGCGCCCAGATTCCCTACATCCATCGCGTGGTGGATGCCCTCAACATTCCCGCCGTCCGGCAAGCAGGGCACGAGGCGGACGATTTGATCGGTACGCTCGCGCACCAGGCCGAACAGGCCGGGTTCGACGTCGTCATCGTCACCGGCGACAAGGACATGTTCCAGCTCCTGACGCCCCACGTGCGCATCTACGATCCGGTGAAAGACAAGTGGCTAGGCGAAGCGGAATGCGTAGAACGCTTCGGTGTAGAGCCGGCGCGCGTCGTGGAGATCATGGGGCTCATGGGCGATGCGGCGGATAATATTCCTGGCGTGAAGGGCATCGGCGAGAAAACGGCAATGAAACTGATCGCCCAGTTCAGTACGATCGAAGAACTGCTACGCCGTGTGGAGGAGGTCACGCCGCCTCGGATCAAAGCCTTGTTGGTCGACCAGGCCGAGAACGCCCGTCTCAGCCGTCGGCTGGCGACCATCCAACTGGATAGTCCCGTGGCATTCGAACCTGCGACCTATCACATTAAACCGCCACATCAGGACGAGCTCACCGATTTGTTGCGCGAGCTGGGGTTTACCACGCTTCTCAAATCCTTTCAGCCATCGTTCACACAAGCTGAGAAGGATGTGGCGGAGACGGAGCTCGTTCAGGATGAACCGTCCGCGCAGCGATTTGTGGAGGGCTTGCCGGAGGGCGGCGTCCTCGGCCTGCAATGTCTGCTCTCCCCTGGGCCAGTCGCGCAGGCGGACGTGCAGGGGATCGCGCTGTCTACGGGAGACAAGACCGCGTTCATTCCGCTCGACGTCCATGCCTACATGCGGCCCATCATTGCGTTGCTGCACGATCACACGAGAACCAAGGTGGTCCACGACCTGAAGGCGACCTTGCTGTCCTTTCACCGCATTGGAGTGACCCTCGCGGGCCCCTACCTGGACACCATGGTGGCGGACTATCTGCTCAATCCCAACCGCCGCGATCACCAGCTTGAAACCATTGCGCTGGAAGTGCTGGACCATCGGCTGGGGATCGGGAAGAAGGGCAACGATGCCCCGAAATCCCTGTTTGACGACGAGGGCACAGGATCACGAGAGGAAGCAACGGAGGCCGCGTCGGTGCTGGCCAAGCTTGCTCAGCCCATGACGGAACGATTGTCGGAGCAGGGCAGCCTCACGCTCTTCACCGACGTTGAAATGCCGCTGGTGCCGGTGTTGGCCGAGATCGAGCGGAACGGATTCTTATTGGATGTCGAGGGGCTGCGCCGGCTCAGCAAGGAATTGGAGCGGGACCTCGATAAGATCATGGAGACGATTGCCGTGGTGGCTGGCGGCGAGTTCAACATCAATTCGCCGAAGCAGCTCGCCACGGTGCTCTTCGAGAAGTTGGGACTCAAACCGATCAGGAAAACCAAGACCGGCTACTCGACCGACGAAGACACCCTGACGCAGCTCGCCACCCAGCACGAATTGCCCGCGCAGATCGTGAACTATCGGAGCCTCAGCAAACTCAAGTCCACCTATGTGGATGCCCTCCCTGAATTAGTGAATCCGGAGACCAAACGGCTCCATACATCGCTCAACCAGACTGTCGCGGCGACCGGACGGCTCTCTTCTACCGAGCCAAATTTGCAAAATATTCCGGTGAAGGGCGACTACGGCCTGCGCATTCGCGAAGCCTTTATTGCGCCG
>JANYEF010000237.1 GCA_025363325.1 Nitrospira sp.
CCCATTCAATGGTAGATCGTCTACTCGGACCCTCATTATGCAAGGGTTAGAGACAGTGGTGACAGAATTGTTAGCTGCTAAGATTGAGGCGAAGATATGGGTGGATGGAAGCTTTGTCAGTGAGAAGATTGACCCAAGCGATGTAGATATTTTGGTCGAACTACGAGGAGAGTTCTACGATGTGACTACTCCTGGACAACGGAAGCTATTGGATGCACTTAACGACAATATTTTCAAGGATCGTCTCCTGGTCGATAGTAGGGCTTGGAGTTTTTATGATGATGAGGGTAGCCTGTGGTATCGGAGTTTCTGGCTCACATTTTTTGGATTTTACCGAATTGATGGACCCAATTCTTTTGATACCAAGGGAATGGCAGCTTGAGTTCTAACTCCAAGTGCAACACGACAGGCCCTGATGGGCTAAGGTGTTGCCATGTCAAAGAAATCCTATCGACACATGAGTGCGGAAGACCGTGAGACCTTGAGCCTGGGCCTGGCCCATGGCCATTCGCTGCGGATGATGGCGCGGGTGTTGGGGCGAGCCCCCAGCACGGTGAGCCGCGAGTCGGCTCGCAACACCACGCGGGGCCGCCCCTATCGGGCCTGCACGGCGCAGACACTGGCGGGAGCCAGGGCTTGTCAGCCTCGGCGTCCGCGCAAGCTCGTGGATCCCTGGCTGTGGCAGTATGTCCAGACACAGCTGACTCAGGGTTGCTCGCCCGAACAGATTGCCGGACGCCTTCGACGCGCGTATCCTGATGACATGCGCAAACATCTCTCGGCCGAGACGATCTATGCGGGGCTCTATGTGTTGCCTCGCGGCACGCTGCGGAGCGCACTGCTGGCCGCACTGCGTCAGGCGCGCAAGGCGCGTCGGCCTCGGGCACGGGGGACGGACCGCCGCGGCCAGATCCCCAATATGACACCGATGACCGAGCGTCCGGCCGAAGTCGCCAGCCGTACTGTGCCGGGCCACTGGGAGGGCGACCTGATCAAGGGAGCCCGTAATGGGTCGGCCGTCGGGACTCTGGTAGAGCGGACCACACGCCTGGTCATCCTGGCCAGAATGGAGGGGACGGATGCACGGAGTGCCCGCGAGGGTTTCACGAGAAAACTCCGGCACGTGCCCGCCCTGCTGCGGAAAACCCTGACCTATGATCGCGGGAAAGAGATGGCCGAGCACGAGCAGTTGGCCCAGTGGCTCGCGATCCAGATCTTCTTTGCCGACCCGTACAGCCCCTGGCAACGCGGCACCAACGAGAACACCAATGGCCTGCTGCGCCAGTACCTGCCCAAGGGCACGGACCTGTCGGGTTACACGCAGCGCGAGTTGAACGCCATCGCCCATCGGTTGAACACGCGCCCGAGGAAATGTCTCGACTTTGCCACGCCCCTGGAAGTCTACGCGCACCTGCGCCATCCTTCACCCGTTGCACTTGGAACTTGAAACCGCCGTGGCAATGGCCTTCCGATGGTCCTGCGTGTTGTGCTCACCAGACTACCGCTGCGCATCACTATACCAGACGTTCGCGGTTTGGGGGTCTCCGAAACCAATTTTTTCTTCGTCTGCGCGTGGGCTTGAGAGGAGATCCATAAAGGGATTTCATCTCGCTTTGGGCATCTCGGATGGGGAGGAATGCCGCCCAGGCTGTGACCATGACGCCTCATGCGAGCCGGCTTCGCAGTCCGTTACGAAGAGCCGCTACCAGCTCTTCTGATGGATGTGGATTCGGTAGTAGGTAAACTCACCAGGTGTCACGAGCGCGACTCCGACGAGACAGATGAGATGACCATTGTAAATGTCCTCTGGGGTCATGGTGGATTGGTCGCAGGTCACGAAAAATGCTTCCCTGGCGTTGTCCCCCTGTAAGGCCCCTGACACCCATAAGCACCCGAGGTACCCGCGCAGGTGTCCGACGACTTGCGCCCAAACGGGAGGGGTATTGGGCGCATACACGGCCCACTGGAGTTCGTAGGCACACCATGTTTCGAGCAAGACACTCGTGACACCAATCCCGATGGCCGAACCGGATGGGATGTCGGCTTCGGCTTCCTCGACGGACACATATGGAGAACGTTCCGTGAGCATCTAGTCCCAGTACTCGAATGTGAGCCGATTGCTGCAGAGTCGATGCAGCCGAAGCTCGTTCGCAAGCGACATAGACAGGAATGCGACACCCGCCCGATCATTTTCGCCCCACTGTACCTGCGCCAGATCGCATATCACGGAAGCGGTTCCATCGTCCGGGTACAGCTTGAGCGTCAGGTACTGACCAGGCTTAAGGGGTTTCGTGAGGCGTAGTCCACACCCCCTCGTCGTCATATCGATCACCTGCCCACTGGCGAGTCCTGCCTTGTCCGCGGCGATCATGCGGAGATTGACGACCTCTCGCATATACCGTCGTAGGTTCATTCGTTGTACGTGGCGATCCTGCTCGGACAACATGGGTAACGTGAGCTCCATGGCGAATTCCTCCTTCATGCGAGGCGTCCTCTGATGTATGAGTGGACCAGCAACTCTCATGCCGAGAGGACATCGCACAGAATGCTTGGCATAATCGTGATTGTTGAATGGGGAAGGTCTTGGGGAGCGGGAGATGTGTATCGGGACCGATACGAAAAAGAATGAAACGATACAGCGTGAGACTAGGAGGAGGGCTTCCAGTTTACATGCGTTGAACTCATACCAGTTTTCTGGTTAGCGCATCGTCCCCCTCGCCACTCGCTGCACCATCTCAATAATCCGCCCCAATCGTGCTGGCAGAGAGAGCGACTGGTGAGAGGTCCGTCCGTGCTTGTTGAGTAGTCCGAGAATGTCGTCGATGATCCTGTTCTCCGTTTCGGTGAGCAGGTACGGCTTGGGGAAGGTGGTCTCAGGAACGCTGCGCGGGGTTCTTGCGGCGGAACTCTGGGGTGATGTCGTCAAGGTCCTGCTTGGTGCAGGGGCCCTTCCGTTCGAGCACCTCCACAATCGCGGCGGTCTCCCGCATGTTGGAGATGGTCGCGTCTTCGATGGCCATGGTTTCAGGTTTGGGGCGGTTGTCACTCGCGCCGTCTTTGCCTTTCCATCATTCGTGGCGGCGCATCGGCTACATCTTCGATTCGAAACCTACAGCTCACAACTCGCGCAGCGTTATTGCCGAATCCTACCAGTCGCCAGCAATGGCCTCCGGGCACACGCGCGCCTTCGGGAGAAGTCGATACGACAGGTCTTCCTCCTTAAGATCGGGCTCGTCGGAGTGGAGCATCGTCAACTCAATCTTTTCATCCGCGAACGTTTCGTTACCGGTTCGCAGTACTGTCTCCCGGTTCAAAATCTTCATGGCGTTGAGGTGAGATATTTTTAGTGGAAACGTCCCGAATTGGTCTGCTGACAAAAAAGGCACCTGGAGAGTCACCCGACCATGATCCACATATATAAACTGACGCAATTTCTCGTCGATGGGGGTCTTCAAGCTGAGAACCGCTGAGGTCTTCGGTGCGATGGCCGTAATAGCAATCACATACGTGAGCCGAGCATCATTGGAAGTCGTTTCCAACTTCCCCGTGGCTTCCACATTCGGTGTGGTAAATAGCGTGGTGGTGAGCTGCAGGAGAGGAGACCTGACGCCCACACGGAGATTCGTGATGCTCTGGTCCGACACATTTTCAAGGAAGAACTTGCTCACAACCCAGGACTGCGGATCAGGTGTTTTGGCGCGGCCTTTCGGCAGTGTCTGTTGGACTCGCCGGAGACTGCAATCGGACACCAGGTTCCGGTTTTCATAAAAATATGTCTTGGTGTTTCCCTCCAGTAGAAAGGCACGCTCGTATGTGTAGAACGCCACGCCTACTCGGACAAGGGGTGGCTTAACCCAGGACATCACCAAAGGGACGAGTGGCAGCACCGCAGCGGTTAACACGCCAACAATGATCACTTTGTTGAGCCAACTTTGCTGCCAAAACCATCTCCACCCTCTCTTCAGAAGCGTCATGCCCGTTCACTCATGGAGAATCTCGACCGAGTGTTTCACCAATCGTCGCACGTATTGATCAATCAAGCCTCTGTATGTTTCGGAGTCTCGACCGTCTCGATCCAAGACTCCTGACCTCATGACCACCGCACGACCGCTTGAGGCACGACGATCCGTCGCGCATTCGGGAGCGTGACGGTCAACGAGAGGGTTGCTCTTGGACGCAAGAGCAGATCCCCGGAGAATCGCCGGCCGGTATAGGAGAGGTTCCACACGGTGCCTTGGCCCTGGAACGGCCCAGCGTTGTACGTGACAGCGCATGGCACGGGGAAGCGACGAGAGGGACGAATGGTGAAGGGCATGGGAGCCTCCAGAGGGAGGCGTATTGTAGGAGTGTGCCTGCGGAAGGCGCAAGGGTCTATGCCCGGCTGCCCATCGGGATCATGCCGAGGGCTCTTCGGTCCTGTTCGGCAGTGGGCAGTCACGTGGCGTACCTGCTGCGTCGGACAAGCTCCTACTCAGAGATAGTGCCGCGGAGCTCGGCTGGGGGCCGAGTGGCGATCAGTGCCAGCTTTTCTACTCTATCCAGGGATTTGATCGCAGCCTCACGTATGAGTGCCGCGCTTTTGGTGCCCTGATATTCGGCATACCGCACCCTCAACGGCCTGCGGTGTTTCGTGTACTTTGCGCCTCGGCCCGTTCTGTGCTCGTCCAGTCGCCGCGCCATATCATTCGTGATGCCGGTGTATAGACTGTTGTCCGAGCACTCCAAGATGTAGACGACCCACTTCATTCGGGTGATTCCAATTTGTTCGAGGAGGCCGGCCGCTAGCAGGGTGCTGAAAAATTCTGCCAGCTTGTCTTGTTCATTTAGTCTGTTCGGTCTGTCTGGTTTGTCTTGTTTATTTGGTTGAACCAGACCAACCAGATAGACCAGACAGACCAGTCCCCCGCAGCTATCCCGCGGGGGCTAGGGGTGGGGACTCTGTGGCCCGGTCACTTCGCAATCGTGATGCTGGGGATTCCGACGCGAGGCACCTCGGTGACGGTCATTTGGAACAAGAGGTACAGCAATTGGAAGGCCTCGCGGTTCCATCGCGCCATCGGTCCGGAGGCGTTGACCGCGTAATATTTTCCATGGGACTGAATCGACAGGTCGGCTCCCGAGGGCGCTCCATCCGATAGCAGGAGTTCCATGGTGTGGACGGGATTTTCGTGGACCACCGGGGTTCGCGGGTCTTTGTCAACGTGGTATTCGGGGTCTTCTTCCAGCGACCGTCCCAGAAAGTTCAGAATGGTATTGAAGCTCCGCAACCGGAAATCTCCCTTGAGGGGGTATTCCCCTCCGACGTGCCCTGGGCGGATGTCGAAGGACACATCGTTGAGGTGCCCTTCCTCCGTTTCCTCGATCAACCGGGCCCGTTCGTCGGGTGAGAGTGTGTCGGGGTCATAGTTGGTGATGAGAATTTGTCCCATGATTTGTTTTCGAAGGGTGTAGCTGTTGTCTTTCTGGCTGTAGGTCACGAGATACTCTTTCTGTAACGCCTGGAAGCCTTCGGCTGTGACCGAGTTGGCGGGAATCGTCCAGGTCCGATTGTAGACGAGCGGCTCGGCATAGAGCTGGTTCTGGTCCTGAATGGACGAGAGGTGCGTTACCACGCGACGGAACGTCTCATAGCCCGTCCGATCTGCCGGTGTATTGCGGTAAGCGACCTCCTGACCATTCTCCCTGATCCGCAGTTCCTGCACCATCAGCCGGAGCAACAGATCGATGTCGTACCGCTGCCGGAGCAGGAGCGTGAACTTGGTTTCCTGAAAGGGGGTCAAGAGCCGCTGGGTGAACTCGTCTCCTTCGATCGGCACGATACTGATGGTGGGGTTCTCCGCCACGCTGCCGCCGAAGATCGGCATGAGTGCCCTGCCGGTCTCTCCCGTGAATGCCGGCGTGGCACCGGCGCTGACACGGAAATCGAACGTTGCGGCGATATTCGAGACGCCGGTGAAGTGAATGGGTTGATGCTGATGGGCGCGGGCGATGTTGATGAGCAGTTGTTTGGAG
>JANYEF010000300.1 GCA_025363325.1 Nitrospira sp.
CTCTCGATCTTCGGGTTGAGCGACGTCAAAGTCTATTTCGAATATGGTACGGACTATTTCCGGGATCGTCAGGAAGTCCTCAATCGGCTCCAGATTATTCCGCTCCCCCAGAATACTCAGCCGACGATCTCTCCGTGGTCAGCGGTCGCGGAAATCTTTCGGTATGAGCTGGTCGGGGAGACGCAGACGCTCACCGATCTCAAGACGGTGCAGGATTGGCAGATCCGCCGTGAGTTCAAGCACATACCGGGCATCATCGATGTCTCGACGTTCGGGGGCACGACAAAGGAGTACCACGTCGAGTTGGATCCCGGACAGTTGATCAGTTACGGCGTCACGCTTGACCAAGTCATCGACGCGCTGGCGAAGAACAATGCGGACGTGGGAGGCAATTATCTTACGCAGGGTGAGCAAAATTTTAACATTCGCGGGATCGGGCTGATTAAAAGTCTGGACGATATCACCAATGCGGTGGTCGACGAAAAAGCCGGCACCTCCGTGTTTGTCAGGAATCTTGGGGAGACCAGCACGGGGTATCGCGTCCGGCTGGGCAAAGTGGGGATCGATGATCGCGATGATGTGGTGGAAGGGGTTGTGCTGCTGCAGCGAGGAGCTAAGGCGTTACCGGTGCTGGACCAGGTTCATCGGAAAATGGACGAACTCAATAGCCGGAAATTGCCGCGCGGCGTGGCCATCAAGACGTTCTATGACCGGACTGCGTTGATCCATACGACCATCGAGACGGTCGTGGATATTCTCATCGCCGGGATTCTGCTCGTCTCAATCATTCTCTATGTGTTCTTGGGCCACGTCCGGACGGCGATGATCGTCGCCCTCACGGTTCCCCTTGCCCTGTTGTTCACCTTCTGCCTGCTGGTGCTGCTGGGGGACTCCGCCAACCTGATCTCCCTTGGCGCCATCGATTTCGGCATCATTGTGGATTCGACACTGATCATGGTCGAAAGTATTTTCTCCCATCTGGCGCACAAACGGAGCCCCACCATTACCGTGCCGATGCATATCACGAGGGCGGCCCGCGAAGTGGGCCGTCCCATCTTCTTTGCCACGGCCATCATCATCGTCGCCTTCGTGCCGTTGTTTACGATGACCGGAGTCCCGGGCAAGATCTTTGCCCCCATGTCGCTCACCTATGGGCTGGCCTTGATCGGGGCGTTACTCATGGCCTTCACGCTGGCCCCGGCCCTCTGCTCATATCTCCTGACCGGCCCCATTCAAGAGCGGGACACAAAGATTGTGGAAGTCATCAAGCGACGGTACCTCGCGGTGCTAGAGTGGGCGCTCGATCATCCAGTGGTGGCGATCGGCCCGGCCATTGCGGTTTTGGTGTTTGCTTTGTGCCTGGTGCCTTTTATCGGCGGAGAATTCATGCCGGCCTTGGAGGAGGGCAATATCTGGATGCGGGCGACCATGCCGGTCGACATTTCCTTTGAGCAAGCCAGCCAGCTGGTGACCCAGATCCGCGCGATCATCAAACCATTTCCTGAAGTGATCAGTGTCGCGTCGCAACTGGGTCGTCCCGACGACGGGACGGATCCCACCAGTTTCTTCAACGCGGAATTCTTGGTGAACCTCAAGAACAAGGCGCAGTGGCGGAAGACCCTCCCGACCAAGCGGGACTTGATCGATGAAATCGATCGAGCGCTCGCGGCGCTCCATGGGGTGACGTTCAATTTTTCTCAGGCGATCCAAGACAACGTACAAGAGGCTATGTCCGGGGTGAAAGGTGAGAATGCCATCAAGCTCTTTGGAAGCGATCTGCACGTGTTAGAAGCGCAGGCGGCCCAGATCAAGCAGGTGATGGAGCAGGTGCCTGGGGTAAAAGACCTGGGCGTGCTCCATCTGCTCGGCCAACCGAATCTCATGATCGAGGTCGATCGTCAGGCGTGCGCGCGCTATGGACTCAAGGTGGGCGACGTCAACAGCGTGGTGCAGGCGGCCATCGGTGGCCAGGCCGTCACGCAGGTGTATGAAGGGGAGAAGTGGTTCGACCTTGTCGTTCGGTTCAAACAGGAGTATCGGCGGGACGCGGACGCGATTGGCAATATCCAAGTCAGTACGCCAGAGGGAGCCAGGATCCCGCTCAAACAGTTGGCCACGATCGCGGGGCAGACGGGTGCCTTCATCGTGTACCGGGAGAACAACGAGCGGTATATCCCCATCAAGTTCAGCGTGCGGGGACGTGATTTGGAAGGGACCGTCACAGACGCGCAGCAACAGATCGCCGCACACATCACGTTGCCTGAGGGATATCGCCTTGAATGGCATGGCGAATTTGACCAGCTTCAGGCTGAAAAACGACGGCTCACCGTCATCGTGCCCGTGACGCTCGTGATTATCCTGTTCCTCGTGTATTTTGTCGTCAATTCCCTCCGCGATGCGCTATTGGTGTTAGTCTCCGTGCCGTTTGCCCTCGTGGGAGGGTTGTTGGCGCTCGTCATCACGGGGACGAGTTTCAGCATCTCCGCCGCCGTGGGATTCATTTCTCTCTTTGGCGTGGCTGTGCAGGGCGGGCTCATTCTGGTGAGCCGCATTCGCGATCTCATTGGGGAAGGGCACGATGTGCGGACCGCCATCATGAAAAGCGCCGAAGTCCGGATGCGCCCGGTCTTGATGACCTCGTTGGCGGCGGCGATCGGGCTCCTGCCGGCGGCGGTCGCGACTGGCATCGGGGCCCAGTCCCAACAGCCGCTGGCCCGCGTCGTAGTGGGGGGCATGCTGACCTCGGCGGTGTTGATTCTGATTGTGTTGCCGATTCTGTATGAGTTGCTCCATCGCAAGAAAGATCACGTAGGCTGATCCGGACGTAGTGATGCGAGAGGGTCCAGCTCCGCTCTTACAACAACTCGCGCGAACGGTAGGGCAAATCATCGTAGGGATTGGGCGAATCGGCTTCGGTGACTGGAGACCCAAGCTCGTTGTCCTATCCGGGCAAATCTGGTCCAGGATGAATGATAGACCGGACCGCAACCAGGGAGGTCATGGTCATGCCCAAAAAGCGGTATACGCCCGAAGAGATCCTTCAACATCTGCGGACGGGCGAACTGGAAACTGGTAAAGGACTGAAGAACGCACGAGAAGCGAAGAAGGGCTTGTGGGCTGATCCGCATCCCATGCCGCCGTGGGAGTGGCGGAAGGGGCGAAGACCAACGATAGCCCCGATTTGGTGCGGAGAAGCATACTACCGAGCTTGAGGAAGAGGTTGCGCACCCACGGTGTCAAAACCAGGAGAAGATCATGAAGATGCTCACCATCATCTGTCGGGAGGGGTTCAAGGACGTGGTGCTGAACATATTTGCTACCCAGGGGATCACGGGGTACACCGTGATTCGCGGGGCGGGGGGTGGCGGCGTCACGGGTACTGTCCCTCCTGGGACTCTCGGCTGGACGGATCGCAACATGCTGTTTCTTGTTGCCCTCGACAATGATCAGATGGCCACACTGGTGACCGCCGTGAAGCAGTTGCATGCCGAACTGGTTACAGAGAACAGCGGACATGAGGTCGCGCTCAAGGTGTTCCTCCAGCCCTGCGAAGGGATTCTGTAACGAGCGAAATGTCGACCACCCCCCGTGCCACCGTGGGAGTGGCGAAAGAGGAAATAGAAGACTACTGGGGGCATGGTATCTCAAGGTCTGGTCGGCAAGAAAAACCCCCATCCCATCTGGCACACGGGAGGAATGAACTAGTCGCGTGCGTATTTTACGAATTCGTTGCACGCTGTTCACATGAGCGCATATTCACCGTCAAGAGTCCACATACCTCCCGCATGGCTCCTCATCTTTCTGTCGCTACGGAGGGATACGATGAGACCTACAATCAAACAGTTTTCCAGTTCACAATCAATCGATCGAAGAATGATACTGCTCCTGAGGCGGAACGGGGCACACGATGGATGACCTCGCCGCGCTGACAGGTGTCGGCTGGGATCGGGTATTCTTTTCGGTGGATCGCCTCAACCGCGTGGGGAAAGTCTCGCTGACTCTTGTTCGACCCTGTTGGTACCGCGTATCGGTCGCCGGACCGGTTCACTAAGGTTATCCAGCCCCCATCCTTCCATCCATACCACAGCGACGTAGATGTGTCGCCGCACCGGTTGGGTGGCCTTTCTAGGCCCTCGTCTGCCAACAAAGGCCCGGTGTTACATAGGTAAGTTCATCAATCATCTGATTTAAGGACATGGGAAAGTTCGTGTTGGCGGGCTAAGATTTCGAGAGTTTGGAGGCTGAAATTTTCGCAGGCTTTGTGGACAGCCGACCAGCGGTTTAGGAAACTGGGTCTTCGCGGATCACAGTGGGTCCTTTTCCGCACTCCGAGTCAACGGCGGCAGGAACGCGGCGACGATTTTGAGCTTGAGGTAGTCCTCGTCGCGGTAACCGTAGGCCCGGCGCTGGAGGACGCGGATCTTGTTGTTGA
>JANYEF010000309.1 GCA_025363325.1 Nitrospira sp.
AAGACCTTCGGCCGGGTCGATGCGGCGCTCCTGCATGGCACGTCGCTGGAGTCGCCGGTCTTCCGCACGGTGCTAGGCGTCTGGCTGCAGACTAATCCGACGACCGACGAGCGCCGCCGCTGTCTTTCCTGTCATGTGCCGTCGACCACCGTGTTCCCGCAGCATGCCGAAAAGATTGTGGCCCAAGTGTTGTCCGGCAAGCCGCAAGTGGAAGGCATCGGTTGCGCTTCCTGCCACCTGATCAAGCAGGTCGAACAGACACCGAACTCTCCGCCGTCGTTCAAGATCGAGCCAGGCAAGATGATCTATGGACCCTATGCGGACCCGGAGGAAAATCTCGTCCATCCTGCGGCGCAGTCCGAACTGTTCCGAGGCGCGAACTATTGCGCCTCCTGCCACTTCGATAAGGTCAAGGATGTGACGCAGAAGGATCTGGTCGGTGAGATTTTGCAGGGGACGATTTGCCAAGACTGCCACATGGAGCCCTCGACCGGCAGTTCCACCTCGAAGCGCGGCGCCATGACGCGCGCAATCGGTCGCCACTGGTTCCGCGGCGTGGTGGTTTCCGACACCCTCATCAAGAATCGAAATCTACAGGCCGAATGGATGCCCCGGGTGGATCTTGAGACCAGCAAGTCGGCTTCTGCCGTGGAGGGGACGGCGCTGGTGAGAATCGGCAGCCTCCCTCACAGCTTTCCTGACGGCGACCCGGTGCTCAAGCAGTTCTATCTGGTCCTGACCGCCAAGGATGCGCAGGGCAAGGTGCTGAAGGAAGAGACTAAGCAGTTTGGTTTGCCCTACGACAAAATTCTCCGGGGCCCGATCCCTGATCCCTTCATCAAGGGGGGCCATACGAGAAAAGTGCCCTTCTCCCTTGCGATCCCTGCCGGATCGACTGCCACGTCGATTGAAGCGGTGTTGAACTATGCGTTGATTCCGACGCCCGAACCGGCCCTCAAGGAGAAATATCTCGCAACCTTGGCGACCGACAAAGAGCGGGAGAGCACGAAGAAGATTTTCGATGAGTATACGCAGCCGCGCCTGCTGACCTATCGGGCCAAAACACTATAACCGCCCGGTCTGTCTGGTTGATTTGGTTCATCTGGTTTGTCTGGTTTGTGTTGTTCATCTAGTTGCGCTTGTATAACCAAAGAAACGAGACAAACTAAATAAACCAAATAACGGTCTTCGTATGCTGGACGGCCTTTTTTAGCATCCTGCTTGGTGTTCTTGAAGAAGAAGGATGGGATGATGGTGCGAGACTCGATCCCTGTGAAGATCGGAATCGGCGCGGCAATCGTGGTGGCGGCGATATTCCTCTCTCCCTGGCTCGACCGCAGCACCTTCGCGCAAGAAACAGCCTTGTCGCAGAGCACCATCGAACAGGCCTTTCCGACCTCCAGCAAGTGCAAACGTTGCCATGAGCGCGTGTTTGAAGAGTGGGACACCTCTCCGCTCTCGCGTTCGATCCATTCGCCGGCCTTCCGCGCCTCGCTCGACGCCTTTTTGGTTTCCCCAGCAGGAAAAGACAAAGCCCTGTGCTTTCGCTGCCATGCGCCGCAGGTGCGAGAATTCCCCGATCAGGTCCAGCTCTTCATCGATCAGGCCAAGGCCGGCGATCCGTCGCTGGACGGCGTGGCCTGCGCGCAATGCCACTTGATCAAGCAGGTCGATCGGACGAAACAACCGCCGGAGCCCAAGTACGAACTCGAGAGCAAAACGGTTTATGGCCCCTATAAGGATGCTGTTCAGAACCGTGCGCACCAGTCGATGGAGCTGGGGCTGTTTCAAAAGTCCGATCTCTGCCTCAATTGCCACCAGTCGGTTCCCTCGGCTGCCAACTTAGGCAAGACCAACGATCTGCTGGGCAACTGGGATCAGAGCAAGGCGGTCAAGTCCGGCAAAGAGTGCCAGACCTGTCACATGCCGGAGCAAATCGGAGAGTCGGCCAACGGGGAGAAGAAGCGGAAAACCGCCAACCATACCTTCCCCGGTCGCATCGGCAAGCTTCGCCAGGAAGCGGCCAAGCTGGACGTCCAAACGAAAATCGTGGGCGAGAACACCACGGTCACGGTGAAGGTGCAGAGTCTTGTCCCTCACAGTCTGCCGGCCACCCATCCGGCCTGGGCGACCGTAGTGCTCGATCTGGATATCAAAGGGAAGAATCTGAAGAGCGTCTTTACCGACAAGCGGGTCTATGGCCGGGTCTATCAGGATGCCAAGGGCCAGAAGACGAGCTTCGATTTTGAGGCGGTCAAAGTCCTTGAAGATACGGTCTTGAAGCCGGAAGAAACGCGCGTCGAGACCTTCACGTTCCCTACGCCGAAAGAGACCAAGACGTTCGATGTTGAAGCGACCCTCAACTACGCGCCGATCACCGGCCCTGCCCCATTCCTGCAGCGTGTCGAAGCCGAGTCCTCCAAGGGATCACAAGACCCTGTCTTCCAGCCAATCGAGATCATCAAGTACGCTGAGAATATCTCGATCACTAAGTAACCCCTCACGCGTAAGACGTAAAGGTGCGAGGTGAAACGTTATTGAGACGAGGGTCTCCGATAGCCTCGTTTCAGGCCACCTTTTACGTCTCACGTATCTCGTTGTTCTCGATGTCCGCGTCACGAAGGGTGTTCAAAAAGCCTGTCCAGCAAGGCCGCAGCGAGTGAAGGGGCGAAGCGTACCCTCTGGGGCGCACGGTGCGACGAATAAGGAGCACCAAGTCTGTGCGCGCCGCCGAGTGGTGAGGCGTCCGGGTCCCCGTTGAGGATCTGAACGATGCGAGAACGAAGCTGGCAGGATTTTTCAACACCCGCTATTCGAAGACGATGCTGGAGCCTGGGGACTTCATCTTAAAGATCTGGATGGCGTTGTACATGCCCTTGGCGGGATGGTTGAGGATGAGGCGTGAATTGGTAATGTGCGTATCGATCAGTTCGTATTGCCCACCGCTGAAATAGACGTCGCAATCATCGATTGCACAGTTCTTATAGACGTGGTTGTCGAGCGGCAGCTGCGCCTTGCTGAACGTCTGTCCCTCTACCAAAATATAATTCGGCGCCACGCCCACGAGCATTTCCTCCGCCGCGCACTATAACAAGTCCCTTTTTGAACCGCAAACCGTAGGTTGGTCTTTCTCAGTAAGCCCGAGATACGTGTAAGCTTGCCTGAAGCCATTGCAGGCAGGGGTGAACCTACTGCTATTTGCCCCTGAAGAGGGGTCGAGCTATTAGGGGATTTGGAGTACACTGCCGGGGCTAGTCGATGTCCACCATAGGACTGCGCCCATGCTCTGGATCGCTCCTTCCGAAAAAGACATCTCCACCGACACACTGGAAAATCGCCTGTGGGCCGCCGCGGACCAGCTTCGTGCCAATAGCGGCCTGACCTCTGCGCAATACTCTACTCCGGTCCTCGGCCTCATCTTCCTGCGCTTCGCCGACACTCGCTTCGCCAAACGGCGAGCCACGCTGGAAAAGACCGCAGCCTCCTCTCGTCGCGGCTCCCGGATGGACGATCCGGCTGCCTACAATGCCGAAGGGGTGCTCTATCTCACGCCCAACGCTCGCTTCGACAAGCTCCTGCATCTGCCGGAGGGAAGCAATGCCGGCAAGGCGATCAACGAGGCGATGCGTGATATCGAGAAGCACAACCCCCAGCTCGCCGGCGTGCTGCCCAAGACGTATGAAATCTTCACCGGCACGCTGCTGAAAGAACTCCTCAAGCGCGTCTCAGAGATCCCCGCCACCATCGATTATGACGCTTTCGGTCGCATCTACGAATACTTCCTTGGGGAGTTCGCCAGAACGGAAGGGCAAAAGGGCGGCGAGTTTTACACGCCCTCCAGCATCGTGCGCCTGCTGGTCGAAGTCTTGGAGCCCTACCACGGTCGCATCCTGGACCCGGCCTGCGGCTCCGGCGGCATGTTCGTCCAGAGCGCCAGATTCGTGGCTGAACACAAGAAGAACCCGTCCTCGGAATTGGCCATTCATGGGCAGGAGAAAGTTGCTGATACCGTCAAGCTCTGCCGCATGAACCTGGCCATGCACGGCCTCGAAGGGGATATCAAAGAAGCCATCACCTACTACGACGATCTGCACAACAGCACTGGACGGTTCGACTTCGTCCTCGCTAATCCGCCGTTCAACGTGAACGCCGTCGATAAAGAACGGCTGGAAGCTGAGGTGGGGAAAGGTCGCCGGTATCCCTTTGGCCTGCCGCGCACAGACAACGCGAACTACCTCTGGATTCAGCTCTTCTACTCGACGCTCAGCGAGAAAGGCCGTGCCGGGTTCGTCATGGCCAATTCCGCCTCCGATGCCCGCTCTTCCGAGCAGGAGATCCGCAAGCAGCTCATCGAAGCCCGCGCGG
>JANYEF010000339.1 GCA_025363325.1 Nitrospira sp.
GCCATGTCCACCACGCCGGTCTTGTCTGACACGCTGATGAGTGCCCGCTTGATGCCGGCCATAGATCACTCCTTGGAAGACGATCGATAGATGTTACGTGAGTCGGAAGGCGCGGCGAAGAATAACAAATGAATACCTACCTTACAAGAGGGATGGAATCCCCACGCATCGAAGACCAATACATCCAACTCATCCCGGGCTAGACAAGATCATGCGAGGCAGGCCCACAAATCCTGTCTGGCATGAGCCCACGCAGTATGGTAGGGTCACAGGGGCCTATCCGCTACCTTCCGCCCGAGAGTTGATTCATGATGCGCAGAGCGATTCTAGGCGCAGGCGCTGCCGCACTTACCCTTCTTGCCGTAGTCTGCATCCCGCGACACCTTCCCTCACCGACAGCATCGAAGTCCCTCACCCCGGCGACATTTCATGCGCGTTTGGAGCAAGGGACTCTGACCCTTCGTGGCTCGCTCCCCAGCGAGACCAGCAAGGCAGCAATTCTTCAGCGAGCCCAAGAAATCTACGGAAGAGCGCCAGGCCGCGTCGTCGATGAATTGGTGGTGGATCCGAGAGTGGGAACTAGCACCTGGACCAGCAATCTCCCCCAGATCCTCCCAATATTAGGGCACATGATGGAACGAGGCTCCATCATCATCGACGGTCGTACGATAGTCCTTAGCGGCCGAGTCGACAACGATCGGGCCAAGGCTTCTATACTGCGGGAGATTGTCCCATTGGCGCAGACAGGGCTCGAACTGGAAGATCATATTCTGTCAGCCCCAGCCCCGGCACCTACACTCCAAAAGAAACTGAATGAGATTCTTTCGCACGCTTCAATCGAGTTCGATTCGAATACCACCACGATAACGCCCCGAAGTCGGGCTACATTGGATCAGCTGATCACCCAATTGCGTCCTACGCCTCGCATAGCCGTGGAGATCGGCGGTCATACGGACAAGTACGGCGAACCGGGCTATAACCTTCAACTCAGCCGCCGACGCGCTGAAGCCGTGCGGCACTACTTCATCAGCCACGGCCTGACCAATCAGTTCAGCGCCGTCGGCTATGGCGCCTCACGACCACTGTCGGTCGCGCAGACACGGGCCGGCTTCCAGCACAACCGTCGCATCGAATTACGGGTGAAAGGAGTTGGTGACCTATGACTATGCTCATCGGCCAGATGCTGGGATGTCTCATCGTCGCGGCAGGGATCGGCGGCGCAATTGGTTGGTTCTTGCGGAACCTGTCCGCCGCATCGCTGAAGCAACAGTACCTTGAACTCAACAGCGCCCTGCGGAGTAAGGAGCAGGCCTTGGGGGCGGCCCTGTACGATCTGAAAGTCAAAGCCTCGGCTATGCAGATGTTGGAAAGTAATATCATTGCTGCAGAAACCCTTGCGTATTCCACTCAACAGGAACTATCGACACGGGACGCCCGCCTCCAGGCCCTTCAAGAAGAATTGGCTGCTCGTACGCAGCGGGTGACGGTCCTGGAAGCGGAAGAAGCCGCTGTTCGCCGGCGCGCGAGCGAATACGATACAGCCACCGCCGTGCAGTCGGAAGATGCCCAGCAACTCAAACTCATACGCCAGGCAGCCCAACAGACGCTCGAGTCGAACGAGCAAGAACGACATAGTCTTCAATGCCGCGTCGCCGAGTTAGACGCCACTGTCGCAGAAGCCGACCAGCTGCGCGCGCGCGTGGAGGAACTCGAACCAGCCCAAGGACGAGTCCATTGGTTGGAGGTGCAACTCTCCGATCAAGACGCCGAGCATCGAGCCGCACTTCACCAGCTCAACAGCCAACTGGCCGAACGAGATCGACGCATCAGCGAGCTGGAGCCTGTCCCCAACCGACTTCCCGATCACAATGCAGCACTGAAACAGTGGGAAATGAAATATGCCCAGACCCTCAGGCAACACGAAGCGCAGATATCCACGCTACAACAACAACTCGCGGCGCAGGACCAACTCCGAGCCCAGCTCCTGCTCGATAAACAACTCCTCGATCAGCGAGCCGAACGGATCGACGGCCTGAATCACCGGATTCAAGAACTCGAAGCGCAACAGCAGGGCCTGGCAGATCAGGCGAAGACGGCGGGAAAAGCGCAAGGGGAGATCGCCCTCCTCCGCAAACGCCTGGTTGAAGTGCGGGCCGCACTCCGCATCAAGACTGACAGGGGGGCTGCAGGTCTTCCACAGAAAGCCCGTCAGAGTGGAAGTCAACTGAGCCTGGAGATAGAACAAGCGAAAGTGGTGAAAGGCGGCCCGAAAGACGACCTGAGCAAGATTCACGGGATTGGTCCCACGTTTGCACGGACCCTAAACAAGATGGGGTTACATACCTTTGTCCAGATTGCGCGCTGGACGCCAGAGGATATCGATAAGGTCGCGAAGAAACTCTACACCGCCCCAGACCGAATCAAGCGGGACAAGTGGATCGACGAAGCCAAAAAGCTCCATGAACAGAAGTACGGCCAGCAACTCTAACGCGCACAATCCCTTCTTGATGCATTTCTCGTGACGCGGCGTTCGTAAGCAGCACCTGTCACTCCAGCGCCTCCCGAAGACCCTCTTTCCGACTACCAAGGCGGGACCCCCTTCGGAAACGCCATCGCAGGCTCAGTCTGATTCCAGGCAAACTCAAATCTTGGCATCTCCTAAATGGTTACAAGCAGGCCTGATTCAATTCAGATCGGCCACTTAACCGTTTGAAAGTTATGACGATATACTCCAGTTTGGATCAAGATTTCCTAGCCGTGGAGACTCTGCTAAAAACCAAGGAGAGCCTCCCCATACGACGGCGTTGCCACGAAGGGCATGGGTTCAGAGCAGGCACTCTAACCACCGGCTCTCCAAGATTCAGCTATTGGAAAAGTTATTTTGGGTAGGAGTGGCTCCTGCCACCATTTTTTCACTTTTCTGGTAGGTTTTACTGAGACATATCGGCGCCTGTCCGTCCAAGAGGTAACCGTGAAAAGTGCCGCGATTGTAGCAGTTGGAATTGTTGCACTTGGCCTCCTTGCCGCCCTCTGCCTTCCACGCCACGTTACCCCGTCAACAGTATCGGGCCCAGCGACCACTGCCAACTTTCATGCGCGTGTAGAGCATGGAATGCTGATCCTCCGTGGCTCACTTCCCAGTGAGACCAGCAAGGCCGCAATTCTTCAAAGAGCCCATGAACTGTATGGAGCCACGCCTGGCAACGTCGTCGATGAATTGGCGGTGGATCCGAGAGTGGGGTCTGTCGCCTGGGCCGACAACGTCTCTCAGGTCCTCCCCGTCTTAGCGCACATGACAGACCGAGCCTCCATCATCATCGACGGCCGCACGATTGTCGTCAGCGGCCAGGTCGAGAGCAATCGTGCCAAGGCCACCGTGCTACGAGATATTGCCCCTCTGATTCTGACAGGGCTGGAACTGGAAGATCGTATTCTGACGACATCCTCGACGGGTCCGTCCCCGAAGGCCTCCCACCCGGCGACACGCTCCCTGGCGGCCCCATCCATGCCGAAGGCACCATCCCCGACTGCTCCGTCACTGGCTGAGATCCCCCCCCCCTTGCTCCAGAAGAAATTGGATGCGATCCTCGCGCGCGGGTCCATCGAGTTTGAATCGAACAGCACCACGATGACTTCCAATAGCCTTGTCACACTGGACCAGCTGATTGACCAATTGCGGTTGTCCCCTCGCACGGCCATCGAGATTGGCGGGCATACGGACAAGTACGGCGAGCCGGACTATAACCTTCAACTCAGCCAGCGCCGTGCTGATGCCGTGCGGCGCTACTTTGCCAAGCACAGCCTGCCCAAGCAGTTCACTGCCGTCGGCTATGGCGCCTCACAACCGCTGTCGGTGTCGGAGAATCGGGCCGGCCTCCAACACAATCGGCGCATCGAGCTACGAGTGAAAGGACAGACCGACCTATGAGTATGCTCATCAATCAAATGTTGGGATGTCTCATCATCGCAGCTGGAATCGGCGGCGCAGTCGGCTGGCTGCTGAGACACGTATCCGCCGGCACCGTGACACAACAGCTGGCGGACGTCACCGCCATGATGCACCTCAAAGAGCAGATGCTGGAGAAGGCACGGTATCAGTTGAGAGACTCTGCCACGAAGATGCAGTCGTTCAAGGAAGAAGGATCACTCACTCCGCAAGAGCGTTCCGTGGTCGCGGGAAATCAGTGTGTCGATACCGATCGACTTCACACGCGGCTCCAGGAATCGGAGTCGGCAGGGGGATTGGTGGAGTGGCTAGACGTACAACTTACGAAACGGGATGAGCAGCATCGAATCGCACTCCATGAAGTCGAGCTACAGCTAGCTGAACGAGATCGGCGCATCCGCGAACTCGAACAGCTTCATGAGCAACAGATGGAGCAGATAGAGGACAACGAGGCCCTCCAGACCGACAAAGCGGCCTGATCTCAACCCGCACAGACTCTCTTTACTCCACCTACTGAATCAACCACACCAAGCGGAAGCGGGGTAGCAGAGCCCTTCTCTCCATCGCCTCCCGGAATGGCCCTTTCGGACTGTGCCAGGCGGAATCCTTCGGAAATTCCTTCCTGGCCCGCTTTCCAGAAGCTCAACTCGCGCAGGGTTCAATATGCGGTTATGACACATGGCCTGTCCTGCGCATTTTAAAAGCAACCATTCTCGTCTTGCTGGCGGAAATCCCCGTTGCATTTTTGAATAGATCAGCCTATACAAACGACCCATGAACGCCGAGCAGATGGAAGAGATCAAACGCCATTTTGGCGTAGTAGCCGAATCGCTGAGGAGCGACATCCGCCAAATTGCGGAAGGTCACGCCACGATTCGTCATGAGCTGCAAGAACACCGCGGGGAAATTCGTGACGAGTTCAAAGAAATGCGGGCCCTCCTGCGTCTATCATTTTCCCAGCTCGACCAACGCATCCACACCCTCGAAACAGACATCGCCACCTTGAAGACCCGCATGGATCGCCTCGAAACCAGTCGTGCCTAATTTCCCCGATACCATTCAAGCAAACTGCCGCCGAGATGAATCAGAAAAGTAGAATGTCCCTGCTTTTCCTTCACAGCTAATGGCTCCTGACACCATAATCTTTCCCAAATCGCACTTCATGAAGTCGAGCTACAGCTCGCCGAACGAGATCGGCGTATCCGCGAACTCGAACAGCGCCATGAGCAACAGATGGAGCAGATAGAGGACAATGAGGCCCTTCAGACCGACAAAGCGGCCTGATCTCAACCCGCACAGACTCTCTTCACTCCACCTACTGAATCAACCACACCAAGCGTAAGCGGGGTAGCAGAGCCCTGCGAACAAAATCCTGCCTACCTAAAAAACAAGAAGGGGCAGGCCACTTATAAACCTGTCCCCTTAACGCTTCGCCAAGTTTAGACTCCTGCTACATGACTGTGCACTGTGGGACAATCAATGTGTGGGAGAAGAATATATCGGTCAGCTTCAGACAGACTCAACTCGCGTGGTTCCGCAGTACGATTCCTCAGCTTAAGCGCTTGTTAGGTAGCATCGGGGTTCTCATAAGTACGAGTAGGATGTGATGAGACCTTTTGCCTCGCCTGAAGGAAGTTGATGGGACTTAACAAGGATTACGACGGTCTGCTTGACGGTCTTGAATCCCCATCTGAAGAGTCTGTGGGACTTAAGTTCTCGATCCAGATATAGTCGCTAGCCCTTTCCGTGCTTTGCAACAGTTTCTCGTGGCGAAGTCGCCTCAAGTACGCCGGAGTGTTTCCTGCATCGCCGCTTGGTCGGTGGGCAGGATGCACGATCTCGTGCCTCACC
>JANYEF010000266.1 GCA_025363325.1 Nitrospira sp.
GTTCATTTCGTTAAGAATTTCTTGCACAACACCGTTGTACATGTAAAACCGACCGTCAGCGCCGGCCCAGTAGAAAATACCGTCACTCTGCACGATGCAGTTGCCGTTAAGAACCGATATTTCATCAGACAGCGTATCGTACTGCCACACCGTTCCTGTCGCCTGCGTGTATGAAATGCGGATTAGCGAATCGACTGACCAGAATAGTCCGGCTGGTGAATATCCACCGCCGCCACGCAAAGGCATTCCACGGATGATTTTCTGAGCCGTGATGTTGGCAGAGCCTGACCCTACTCCACGGAAGTCCAGCGGCGCAGTTGGCGTAGACCATGCGAAATAACCGTTGGCTCCATATAGGATAGTGTACGGGTTAAGAACGCACACGCCACCAGACACCCCTGTAGTAGTTGCGCTTTCGGTCAAGGCGCCAGTGCCATTCGGCGAAAGCGCCATTTGTACCATTGCCGTAGTGTCATAAACGGGGCCGGTATATAGATTTGTTGCGTTACCGGTAATCTGATTCATAACCCCGTTGCCAACCGTCGTGTTGGTAGGATCAAGCAGCGTGTATGTGGCAACACCAACTAGCTGCTGCTTGACGCTGACGGGATCATAGATCGTAGCAAACTGCCATCCGATATTGGGGTCAGCAACAAACGCAGCCGGCGTCCTAGCCTGAGACTGAGACACACCTCCTGTCGACGACACGGTGAAAGCGTCTACTCCTGAGACATGCCCAGAGTGAATATACGAATATCCGCTAGACGTTTGAGATACAAGCTGGCGCGGTGGATTTGTAAGGTTCTTGCTTATTGACTTGTAGCCGCGCATTTTCCGAGGGCGGCCACGATCAAATCGAACCCATTGTCCATCAGACCATTCATTGCCCTCAAGCTCCGTACCATCTCTACGGATTCCGGGCTGGTTCAGTACCTTGTGCGGGAATGAGGCCATGTATTACCCGAGAGCTACAGACAACATGACGCCTGTGCCGGCATCTAGGACGTTTGCCTGAGTCTGAACAACACCGGCGCTAGCAGCCGTGAAAATAGCTGTTCCGATGGACGTGCCGCCAAGGCTTGTCAGCGCCGCTCCTGCAGTAATAGCCCCGGTACCGCCCTGTGAAATAGCTAGAGGCGTAGAAATGCCAGCCGTAGAGGCGTTGACGACGTTCGTGCCATCACAGTATGTAATTACCCTGTTGCTGACCGGCACCGATACTGGTGTAATCTGCCCGCTGACCCCGATAGACAGAGAGAATCCGCCTGTCGTCTGGTTGTCAATCCAATACTGCTGTACGGTCGTCGGCGTGACGATCTGGATGTTGCCAGCAAGCAGTCCAGTGAACCTATACGA
Organism: Nitrospira sp.; assembly: GCA_025363325.1. Lineage (GTDB taxonomy): Bacteria > Nitrospirota > Nitrospiria > Nitrospirales > Nitrospiraceae > Palsa-1315. Next base: position 1,357 of record JANYEF010000266.1, read on the forward strand.
AATCTTGTTTAGGGCGGAGCCGCTGATAGTGTATGTGCCAGAGAGACCAGCCAAACTGATTTGTAGGAACTGAAATACGTTGTTAGACGCATTGCCATAGCCAATCGTGTACCAGCCACCGAGTCCGTCAGTGACCATGAACGCCGAATCACCCGGGTTGAAAGTTAGGGAAGAATTGGCTCCGTTGATAAGGTCAGCGCCGTTAGGAGCAAGCGCCAATTGCCCCGTACCGTTGTTTTTGATCTGCACGTAGAAGGAAGAGCCAATAGCCCCGCTGCCCGGCAGGTTCCATGTGCCAGAACCGCCCGTCCACACGTATAGCTTGGCAAGATCGCCAACGCCAAACACGTACCCGCTAGTGCTAGACGAAGTTACAGAGATGTTCTGGCTAAGCTGCGTACCTACGGCAACAAGTCCATTTCCTGCAATAGCAGCAGCACTTGGAGAACTAATAGCAGCGCCCAACTGGAAAGCGTACCAACCGTTCGCCGGAATAGGGCTGCTATACAGGACATACTGGACTCCCGGGGCTATTGTAGCGACCGTAACGCCAGCAAAATTCTTGATGGCGAATGACTGCGAACCGGTATTATTATAGGTTGCTTGCTCGCCCGGCCCAGAAATAGCCGTACTAGGAAGAATGATGTATGCGCCAGCATTAGTGCAGTTGACATCGGTAATGCGCGCAAAGATCAATGACGATCCAAGCGTGCCGCTGTTTGACAGCGTGTTGTTGTCTATAGGCCACTGCAGTTGATATCCCTGCGCAGCAGACAGATTCAACTGATTGTATGTGACCTGCGCCGGGTAAATTGTGGCGCCTGAGAAAGTTTGCGTATATGAGGTCACTTATGCGTCCTGTCACGTCACCTGACGGTCGAGTATGTGCTGTTGATCCTCTTGATTGAGGGCTGCCTTGGTACGGTCATACATTGCCTGCCATACCGCCACTCTCTCGTCATTCTTAAGGAACGGCTCACACTCAAGAAGCGTGGCGTATGTCAAAAGTTCTGGGGCGTACTGCGTGATCCAGTTTGTTTGATTGGTGTTGTCCAAGAGAGCAGGCATTTCGTAATACACGATCTCAAATGGATAAGCCTGATCTGGGGTCGGCGATACCGCCCACTGAGTGTATGTGTAGTCCGCATAAAACTTTGGAGGCCCAGCTAGCGTAACGTCTTGGTTATATGCCCTGACGTACTCAAGCGAGCGAGGGAAAATAGGAGTCCACAGAGTATTAGCAATGCCAGTAGATCCAAGGCCATTCCCATAGTTAATGGAGATGGTCTGCCGCCAGCGGTCAGGCTTCGGGACGATCCAGACGCTGGCAGTCATATTTGACTGAGCGGTCTGCACAAATCCAAGAACCTTTAACTCGCGCGAGATCCGGCGCTCAGCCTGATTGATGAGCGTCGGAAGCATAGCGTTGACGGTTGTATCTAGTGCCCCGCCGCGCTCTAGATAAGCGACAGCGTTAGATTGCAACGTCGTGAAATTTAGCGCGGCTGGCATATTAGCCGCTCAACTTAGAAATTGTCTCGTCCTTGGTGCGGCTTGAACTAGAGCTACCGAAGTAGTATTCCTTGCTGCCAAGCATCATCGCGAACAACACGCCAGTAGTCGTGTCCAGCAGGCGCAAACCAACCGGATCAATAGGGATATGGTTGATCACAATATGGAACTGCATCGCAAGCATAGCGAAGAAACCGACCGTGTACATATAGGCAAGGTTGCGAGGCGTCGTATCCTTTACGGCAATCTCACGCTTACGCGCGCTGTCTCTGTCATCGTAAGACAGTTTTTCTTCGCTGATATCTAGTTCCTTCATATGAACCTGAAGCTCAGCTTCTGCCTGCCGCAGAGCAATCAGCGTCTGCGGATCTTGCCCAAGAATGAGCTTTTCGACAGCTTTTGGATCAGCATTTCCACCAGTTCCGCCCAGTGCCTTGCTAATGAGGCCCCCAGCCAGACCACCCAATGGACCACCAATAGCTGTCCCCAAAAGGGGAGCGACTGTAGAGATGATAGCTCTAGCCGAATCAGAAAAATTACTCATTGTTAACACCCGTCAATAGAATCTTAGAAAGCGTAATGGCTCGTTGGCCAACGTCTTTGGCGTATTGAGAATCAAGCATCTCATCGTGCGCCGTCTGCCAGTCAGACTTTGCAATGGCGGCCAACATGTGAGGGAAGTGAAGCAGGCTGCCTGTCCCCATGTTAAATGCCATGTCAAGGATGACGCTCTTGCGAACATCATCAATGTTCTGATACCAACTAAACTGCTGTAGCTCTTGCTCGACAATCGACACCTTAGCTGAGAGCGCGGCAGCCCAAACAAGCTCAGGCTGTGGGACCGTAAGGTTTAGACCGTAACCAACAGTCAATAGCCCCTTGCTATCCTTGTATGGCATTGGCCTGAAGCCTTCCTCAGTCTTCAGTCTAGGCATCGCCATATCAATTACTGCGCTCACTTAGGTAGTGCTCCACGGCTGGATAGCCACATGGCACCGCCTACTACAACGGCTCCAATAAGATAAGCGAGCCATTTTATCACTGACTTTCCAACTTCTTCATAGATGATGGTGCGAATCTTCTCTACCGCTTTTTCGGCGGCAGCGTCTGCTATCATTTGAATGTCTTCATGTGATATATAGACGTGACCGTCCTCGCTAACAGGAATAGCGATTGCCATTTTTGAGTTCAACGCGACCCCTCATAAATCCAATTTGCGGCTTCTTGCCAATTCACGACAACATCTCGTTTGTTGTACGGAATTTTTTCATAATTGCCTAGCAAATTAAATCCAAAATTCTTTAATGATAATTGAGGGATGTCTATGCCATTGAACAGGTCTTCGTAAAAGATCGTCTGCTTCTCTGCGGCCTTTCCATCCCAAAGCCTGTTTCGTTCTCTTTTAAGGTCAAGAAATCTCTGCACGTCTTCGCGAGCAACAGAGAACTTATCGTCGCTCAGTTTTTTAATCATCTCTATCGCACAGCCTCTTTGTCCTGAGCGCGGCATGAATGGATGCTCATACCACGCTGAGTGCTTGGTTCGAGCGCGAGTCAGGATAGCCCAACTCAGAAAATGCTCATCCACATCGCGTCTGGTTGTGCGCAACAGCACACCATGCGCGTCAACCAGCCTGCTAAAATCATGGGTCTGATGTACCCCGTCAGGGACTATACCGTCCTGCTCTACATACGCAAATGGCATCTGCAGCATCGCGGCAATCGTAGTGATTATCCACGTACTGCCTGATCTCTCCTCAGCGAACAGCCAGATTGTCATTTGCTTAG
>JANYEF010000357.1 GCA_025363325.1 Nitrospira sp.
CTGCCACGGCCCTGTTTCAGGTTCTGATCGTCTGGCTCACGGGGAGTGTCGCACTGCTGGCTGACACCATTCATAACCTTGGGGACGCGCTGACAGCTATTCCGCTCTGGATCGCATTCAGGCTCTCCCAATGGAAACCGAACAGGCGCTTCACCTATGGCTATGGTCGTGTAGAAGACTTAGCCGGCGTGACGATTGTCGGCACGATCCTCATCAGTGCGCTTATCTCCGGATATCTTTCTGTAGAACGGCTGTTTCATCCTCAGCCGGTTTCCTATATTGAGGCTGTGATCGCCGCCGCACTGATTGGTTTCGTGGGCAATGAGGTGGTCGCGATTTTTCGCCTGCGAGTTGGCAAAGAAATCGGCAGCACCGCTCTCATCGCCGACGGCTATCATGCCCGTGCCGATGGCTGGGCGAGTTTATCGGTTGTATTCGGTGCGGTCGGCGTCTGGCTGGGATATGCGTTGGCGGATCCGATTGTGGGTCTTGTGATCACGGTGGTTATCTTGCGCATCGTCTGGCAATCCGGCAAGGCAGTCTTCACTCGGCTGTTGGACGGGATCGATCCCGAGGTCATTGATGAGATTACTCGTGCGGTCCATCATACCCAAGGGGTCTGCGATATCAGTGAGGTCCGAATCAGATGGTTGGGCCATCGGCTCCATGCCGAAGTTAATGTTGCGGTGCTGGCCGATCTCTCGGTGGAACAAGGACATGACATTGCCAAGGCGGTGCGCCACAATCTCTTGCATGAGTTGCGGTACCTGTCCAATGCCACCATTCATATTGACCCGATCACGGCTTCCGGCGAAGTTCACCATGCTATTGCCACACACACTCACGACGCGCAGCCTCCTCATTCGCATTAAAGATTGGAGCCACGGCACATGCTGTACGCACAACGTGTGTTAATCAAGAAACAGGATGGTTCATTTCTGAGGAAGACAGTAAAGGGTTTTTTCTGTGAACAACTCGCGACAAGATAGAACGCAACAACGACGGAGCCTCCTGATCGTCCTTCTGATGACCGGAACATTCATGGTCATCGAGGTGATAGGAGGGTTGCTCACGCAGAGCCTCGCCCTGTTGGCGGACGCAGGCCATATGCTGACGGATGTGGCGGCGCTTGGACTCAGCGCCTTTGCCATGTGGATGGCGGCAAGGCCGTCGACGCCGGAGAAAAGCTATGGGTATCACCGCGCCGAGATCCTCGCCGCGGTCACCAACGCCGTGGTTCTGTTGTTGCTGGCAACATGGATTCTGTACGAGGCGTACCGGCGAGTGTTCGAGCCGCCCCCTGTGCTTGGCGTTCCGATGTTGCTCATCGGACTCGTCGGTCTCGCCGTGAATGTCGCAAGCATCAAGCTGCTCGCTCACGAATCTGCTTCAAGTCTGAATGTTCGCAGTGCCTATCTAGAAGTGCTCAGCGATGCGATCAGTTCGGTCGGAGTCATTCTTGGTGGGGTCACGATCTGGCTCACTGGGTGGTTTCTCATCGATCCTCTCCTAAGTGCCGGCATCAGTGTCTTTATTGTCTGGCGCACGTGGGCACTGCTGACACAGGCCGTGCATGTGCTCATGGAAGGTGTGCCGACTCATCTGGATGCCAAAGAGGTTGGACACGCCATGGCTGGCGTGCTTGGAGTGAAAGGGATTCATGATCTTCACATTTGGACCATTACCTCCGGCCTCGACGCCCTCAGTGCCCACGTGGTGGTCCCCGTTGGGGAGGACCGGGACGCAGTGTTGGGCCGCCTTCAACAGCTTCTACGAGATCGCTGCGGAATCGACCATGTCACGCTGCAGATTGTGGAGGAGCAATCGGACCGTGTTCAGGTGGAATAAAAATCAGCGAAGGTTCGGACTGGGTGTGTATATCTTGACTTTCTTTTCCCGATTTGAGCGTGGCCACTAACCGGAGTGGCGTCAACTATCGGCGTGGTCATGCTCGTTATGAGTCCAGGCTCTCCGATCGACACAACTTTCGCCAAATCCACGTCGTCCTCATCGGTGACTTCTTAGTCAGCTGTCCGGCACGAGGGACGACAAGACGAATCAAGGCACGGCGCAAAGAGCCATGGATCGAGGAGGGAACACCCATATTATAGCTTTGGCGTCCCGATGAAGATAAGATTCGCAAGTTGCCGCCTGCGTACTCGGGAGGGTTCATTTGTGGTTTGTCTGGCATCTCAGGTTCATCTGGTTATTTGGTTTGTCTCGTTTGTTTGGTTGAACAAGATCAACTAGATGAACTAAACAAACCAGATGAACCAGATAAACGAGACAGACCAGATAAACAAGAGAGACCAGCCTGTTTTCGGGCGTCACGCGCCAGGGTCGCTGCCGCTGGCGGATTGTTTCAGCATCCTCATAAAGAGACTGTTGACCGTTTACACGGAG
>JANYEF010000371.1 GCA_025363325.1 Nitrospira sp.
CGGCGGACGAACTCGGTCGAGCACAGGAACGTCCCGTCGATCGCGATGCGCGTCACCGCGTTCCACGCGTTAGCCGAGATGCCCTCGGCCACGATCGGGAAATTGGCACCGGCATTGTTGGCAAGAAGCGTGACCGGGCCGAGCACCTGTTCCGGGTGTTCCGGAGCGTGATGGAGCACAATGCCTATGGCTCGTCAGCCATGCTCTGCGCGTTGGATTGGTACCTGACGACGCCACAAGAGATTGTTGTTGTCGGGACTCGTGGCGAGGCGATGACCGAATCGTTGCTCTCAACCGTCCATCGACGTTATCTGCCGAATCGTGCGGTGCTGGTGGTCGAAGCCTCTCGTCATGTCGGGGAATCCAACTTGGCGCTCACCGCAGGGAAGACGAGTGTGAACGGGCAGCCAACGGCGTATGTCTGTCATCGTCAGACCTGTTCGCCTCCGGTGACGGAGAGCCACCAATTGGACCTGTTATTGTAGGGAGGGTGCCATGGGCGTAGGCGATTCAGGCAAAGGATTGTACGATCACCTCTACCGCCGATTCTTCGAGAGTCGCGCGTCGCAGCAGGGCTATGAGTTTCAGCATGCGCCCGGTGGAAGCGCTCCACTACCGGGCGTCACGTTTCGAGATCGCCTTCGGTGGTGGACCTGGGATCGGTGGCAACGGCGGAAGGCCATCTTAGCGGCGCGCGACCGGTTCCAGCAGGACATTCTCGATCTTAAGAAGGAGCCACCGAAGTGAGAAAAAGATCGAGAGGATAGACGTGAGAGAACGTGACATAAGCCTGAAGCCTAGGCGCATCGCCATGGTCTACGTGGTACTTGCCTTGGCCGTGATCGCCGGTGAGTGGAGCTTCTGTGTCGAGCGGTCCCACGCCGTTCAGTCAGAGAGCCAGACGGAAAAAGAAGCCAACTTGAAAGGTCAGGCCCAAGGGGGGTTGTTTAATCGGTGGACCTTCGACCAGCAGAAGTCTGGCGAGGCTCCTGCCGGATTCTCGATGTTGGGGTTTGGCGAGGGGCCAGCTGCGGACTGGACGATCAAGGCGGACACCGATGCCCCCTCGGCGTCCAACATTCTGGTCGTGAATTCATCGTGCCAGGCCGAGACCTGTTACCGTTTGATCGTCGCCAACGGGTTGCAGTATGAATATCCAGATGTGTCGGTCAGGATGCGATTTCCCGTCGACGCTGCGACGGGCGTGGGCGGAGTGGTGTTTGGGGTGAAGGATGCCACGCACTTCTATGCGGCGGCGGTCGATCTTGCGATGAAGACGCTGGAAGTGAGTCGGGTGGTGGATGGAAAGGAGACGAGACTAGGGCGGTCGTCAATTACGCCCAAGGCGGTCCCCTGGCATACGCTGCGAATCCAGCGGAATACCATTTTCAGTAAGGACTTTATCGAAACCTTCTTTGACGGGCAGCTCGTCGTGACGGTTGAAGATCAGTCGTTGGCGATCGGTCAAGTTGGGCTCCTGGTTCGCGGACACACCGCGCTAGATTTTGATAGCTTGCACGCCATTCCACTGTTTTCTCAGCGTCCGCTTTCTGCCCCCGCTGCTTATTAGATAGACGCAGGGCATTGCGCGTGATTGTGTTGTCGCTTGCATTTGAGGGGGTTGAGGAGTAGAGTAACGGCTGTGTATTATTGCGCAAGGCCTGGCGGTGATACCACAGAGAGTGACAAGGCCTAAGACAGATGTTGTTTTGGTTCTGCCCGGGAATTTGATCGGAAGCCAGCCTTGAGCCGCCATGGTGTTTGCGTCTTCGGCCCATTCCTTCCTCACTTTGTTCTCGAGTCCAAGACAACACATATTCTCAAAGGAGGAGCCCAATGGGTGCGAAGATTTATGTCGGGGGTTTGCCGTATTCCACAACTGAGCAGCAGCTGAGCGATCTGTTTGCTGTTCATGGGGCGGTGACATCATCCCGTATTATCACAGATAAGTTTACCGGCCAGTCCCGCGGGTTTGGATTCGTGGAGATGTCCTCGGATTCGGAAGCGCAGGCAGCGATCACCGCGTTGAACGGAACTGAGTTGGGCGGCCGCACGTTGACCGTCAACGAAGCGCGTCCACAGGAACCACGCTCTGGTGGCGGCGGTGGCGGCCGCGGCGGGTCTGGTGGCGACCGGTACTAAGCCGTAACGAGTGTTTCACACGTCGGGGCTGCCTATCCGGCAGCCCCGCTATTTCCTTCCTAGAATTGCCCATCAATTCGATGCGTTTCTCGGCCCTCTGACTAGGCCGATCGTGCAGTCCCAGGAAGTGTGCCCCATACAAGGAGTCTTAATGTCTACGTTTGCTGATATGAATCTACACCAGTCCCTTGCCCAGCGCCTGATACAGGCGGGCCTGACGATACCCACGCCGGTGCAACAGGCTGCCATTCCACTGGCGCTGAAAGGCCGGGACATTATGGCGCAAGCCAAAACCGGGAGCGGAAAAACACTGGCGTTTTTGCTGCCGATTATCGAACAGGCCATGCAACGAGAGGCCTCTGCGCCCGTGCCTGGCCCCTACGTCAGGTCCGCACCCAGTCACTCGTCTGGGCCAAAGTTTTTAGTGTTGGCGCCTACGCGGGAGCTGGCGCTCCAGATCGAAATGGAGCTACGCAAGTATGCCCCGATGTCCGTGACTTCCTTGTCGGTGTACGGCGGGACGCCGATCGAGCGCCAATACCGTGCACTGCAACGACCGCCGATGGTGGTGGTTGGTACGCCAGGGCGGTTGCTCGACTTGGCCGGCTCCGGTCACTTGAAGTTGGGTGGAGCGACGTTTTTCGTGATGGATGAGGCCGATCAGATGTTGGATCGTGGGTTCCTGCGGGACATTCAACGGATCATTCGTCTTCTCCCAGCTGAGCGCCAGACGCTGCTGTTCTCCGCGACATTTTCGGGAGAGATTCAAACGCTCGCACAAAGCATGCAGCGCGATCCGGCTCGTATTTCTGTCGATCCAGGAATTAGCACCCCGACTACGATCGTGCATGCCTATTATGTCGTACCGGGGGAACAGGTCCGTACGCAACTCGTGCATACGTTGCTCCAGACTGTGAAGGGTGGAGAACGGTCGATGGTGTTCTGTGATCAAAAGTATAAGGTGCGACGCTTGGCAGCCCATTTGGGTGGAGAACCGGCTTCGGTCGGTGCGTTGACCGGCAATCATAGCCAAGCGCAGCGGGAACGGACGCTCGGTGCCTTTCGTGCCGGACGACTCCGTTCGCTCGTGGCGACCGATGTGGCAGCCAGAGGACTCGATATTCAGGATGTGGCCCAGGTCATTCACTATGAATTACCGACCAATCCGAATTCGTACGTCCATCGGACAGGGCGGACGGGTCGAGCAGAGAAGGAAGGGGCGACCTTTTTGATTCTGTCACAGTCCGAAGAGCGGGAGTATCTTCGAATGGTGAGACAGTTAAAAATTGAGACGACGAAACTTGCACTTCCGGTGTTTGCAGCCCTCCCGACTCCGGCCCCTATGCCGGTCAGCGACTATCAGGATCCTCGCGCGCGGCCCCGCCGAAGCGCGGCACCAGCAGGCCGACGATCCCGCGAGGGTGAGAACCGTGGCTCTGCTCATAGACCGGGAGCCCCGGTCGGCGCGACCAGGCATTCACGCTATTAAGAAACCTTGATGCCGCCGGACCCTGGAAGGGGCCGGTGGCGTCTCGTGAGTCTGTCACTATCCGGCTTGCGCGTTCTCTGTGCGCTGCGCTGTTTTCGATGGTAAGATAACGGCCGAAAGGTCGTTCCATGCCGCCGTTTCAACTCGAAGCCCCATTCAAGCCCTGCGGAGATCAAGGCCAGGCCATCGACAAGTTGGTGGCCGGGATTACGGCTGGCCGAAAGCATCAAACGTTGTTGGGCGTCACCGGGTCCGGCAAGACGTTTACCATGGCCAATGTGGTTGCGCAGGTGCAGAAGCCCACCTTGGTGCTGGTCCATAACAAGACGCTGGCCGGTCAGCTCTATCAAGAGTTCAAACAGTTTTTCCCCCACAACGCGGTAGAGTATTTCGTTAGCTACTACGATTACTACCAGCCGGAAGCCTATATTCCCCAAAGCAACACGTACATTGCCAAGGACGCGTCCATCAACGATGCGATCGATCAGATGCGGCATGCGGCGACGGCCTCGCTGCTCCAACGGAACGACGTGCTGATCGTGTCGTCGGTCTCCTGTATTTACGGCCTGGGGTC
>JANYEF010000272.1 GCA_025363325.1 Nitrospira sp.
CGGACCGAACTCATGGCCATCGTGCGCAGCCATTTGTATCGGCGCCAGAAGCAACCGCAGGTGATCACAAACCTGTTTCGTGAGAAACATGTCCGCTATGCCGCGTGATGAACTACGCACTATTTGGTGGCCCGCTCAGTATGAAGCGACGAGGCGTGCTTAAGATCATCCTGATCCTGGCAGGAACCCTGATCCTGAACCAATACCGTCCGCCGACTCCCGTCGCCGCAGCCGTGGGGTTTGCACCGGGAGTGGGTGCAGATGCCGATCAGCCGGCCCTCAGGGAGCTGCTGGCATCGTTCAATGAGGCTGAAGAGGCGGTCAAGAAGGCCGATCTTGATGCGCTCATGAAGTTCTACGCCACGAGCTACAACTACCATGGTTTGAAACGATCGGATGTGCGTCGAGTATGGGAGGAAGTCTTCCTGCACTACCGGGGCATCAGTTCATCCCATGTCTTTACCGAGCTGAAATTTGTCCAGGCCGACGGCGTCAGAAAAGCACATGTGACCTGCACCGGAGGGCTTCACGGGACGGAGATACAGACGGGAAAGCCCATTACCATTGATAGTTGGGCGCGCGAGGTGCACTACCTCGTCAAAGAAGAAGGGGCCTGGCGATTCCTCGGAAATGCGGGAGGAGCCGCCGATCACGTTCCGGTGGGAAGCGCTCCTCACCACCCTCTTTTCTAATGATCTGATTGCTCACGGGGGCCGACGCTGTTGTTCCTCTGTCTCGGTTTCTCTTGCGAGAGACGTGAGACGGGTAGGCTGTCACGCGTTGACGGCCCTCCTCATGACCGCTACTTTCGTAGCGACTGGGACTGCTGTGTCCAGCCTAGCCCGGACTATTCATGATTGGCTCGTCCGATCCTCTCGTCCGGCGAGGCTTTTCTCATTCGGCCTCCTCGACGGACTGCCAGTACGCCTACGTCGGCCTCACTTGCGAGAAGCCCCGGCGGGCTTCGGTCTTGAACGTCTCGCGACGGCATTCATGAATAATCCTGGCTAATCTTCGATCTTCGACGGCTCGTGATGAAACACGGCGACCTTCGGGCGAACGAGATCGGCAAAGTCCTTGTACCGGAGCTTGATCGCGCCGACATAGGTCCCGGCTTCAAACACGATGGACTCGTCCTCCGTCAAGAGCTGATCTACATAGACTTCCACGCCGTAGAGATTGCCGAACGGTGGCATCGTCCCCACTTGGCAATCGGGGAACAGATTTGAGATCTCCGCTTCCGTTGCCAGTCGCACGTCGCGGGCTTCCAGTACATCCCGCAATCGTTTCAAGTCCACCCGCCAGGTTGAGGGGAGCACCGTCATCACGAAGTACTGATCGGCCTTGACCACGACGACTTTCGCGACGAGGTCTCCAGGCACATCCAGCGTCTGCGCCACATCGTGCGCCGTATAGGCCTTCGGGTGGCTGACCACTTCATAGGGAATCTTGTTCGTGTCGAGATAACTCTGAAGTCGTTTTAGGATCGGCATGGCAACCTCCCTCGCTCGGCAGAGATAGATGTGTGTATAGTTCGTACAAAATATGAAGTGAGCAAGGGGAATGCCATGAATGCATTGCGGGAACGATCACGCAAACGTGTGAAGAACAGAGGAGTTAGCGCGCAGTGCGGTAGAGGATCGAAAATCCTCGGATCCGTGCTCGTGGCATTATGGGGCAATGGCGATGCGCCATCTGTCCTGAAATGCCACGAAATAGGTGTAATCCTCCGTGCTTATGGCTTGGTTGGGAACTTGCAAACTCGTGAGACGAGTGAGTTCCACGGGATCTTGGCGAACGGAAAAGCCCTTCCAGGGCTTCCGACCTCCGAGAATCTCTTTGGTACGTTGAGGGTCTGAACGATGCGAGAACGCTGATGGGAACAGGCGCGTTCCTGGGCAAAGAGGCTGTCTTGGCAGCCGCAGGGCGGGCGGGTGAGAAGAGTGGCTTTTTCAGCATCCTGTTAAAGAGAAACGAGCTAGCTTGGAAGGGGAGTGGCGAGGACAGTTGGCATGGTCTCTGCGCTCGCGCAACGCGCGGCCTCAGAAGGCCCTCGTTGGACGCGCGCAACGGAGACCACACCAGCCGCCTCGCCGGATAGGGGTAAAGAGCTGGGAAATCGCTCCCTCGATGCACGCAGTGAAGAACCGTTCGGCTCCTCCCTCATAAAGAGAAACAAGCAGGCTTGGAGGGACCAATGTATAGAGGAAAACCACATGGTCGACGGCCATATCGGGCGCGACCAGCACGGGTTGTCATGAAGTAGAGAAGGGAGCTGCCGAGCTCCGGGCTTCTTTCTTCTACCCGATGATGATGTAATGCCACGCTCGGCAGATCGTAGCCGGTTAGTGTTTCCCATTTCATACAGAGGAGGGCCCCATGTCGCGAATCAAGGAACTCAGAGCGTCGATCGGGAAGAAGTTGGATGCGTTGGAGCACCAGGCGCTGGCGTTGGAAGCGCAACTGACCCAGACGAAAGATCAGGCGCTGCAGCGGCTGGAGCAGCGCAAGCAACAGCTGCGGGATCTGCTCAAGCAGGTCCAGGCCGACGTGCAGAAGTCGAAGGAGATGGCAGGGCAGGCGAAGATCGAGGTGCAGGCCAAGCTCGAACATCTTCAAGTGCAATTGGCCCTCGGCAAAGCGGACGCCCGCGACACGTTCGAGGAGCAGAGGACGAAGATTCTCAAGGCCCTGAACGAGTTCGAATCCGTTGCGGAACAGAAACTGAAAGGGGCCGCGTTCGAATCGGGCAGGGTCTGGGAGGATCTCGTGGGCCGGACGAGCACGCTCGAAGCCGAGTTTGAGGCGCTCCAGGGCCGGTTTGAGAGTGAAAAAGCCAAGCAGCAAGTCACGCTGGAGTCAAAGAAGCAGGAGCTACTCACCAAGCTGGAGTCGTTCAAGGATCAGCTCAAGGCCAAGCGCGTGGTGGTGCAGGCTAAGGCCGATGTTCTTGAGACCGACTTGCGCGAGGGACTGGACCAGATTAAGTCGGGGGTTAGGAGGTTGTTCGAATAGGGGAGAGGGAGGGCAGCCTGTTGGCCTCCTGTGCTCGCGCAACGCGCGGCCGCCGAAGGGTTGGGAGGGGACGCCAGACCATCCTTCTTGCTCGCAGAACGCGCACGATGAAACTGTGCTCGTCCGATGCGCATAGTGAAGGACAGTCTGACTGTTCCCGTTATGGCAAAGGGGAGAAAAACTGAAGGACTCAATGAGACGCACGCAATCCTGGGTTCAGCGGGTTTCCCTCACAGTTTGCAGACCGCGAAAAATTATTGGGCAGGATGGAAGTTTAATATTAACTCGACGGAGGAGGACGTGACATGTTGAAGGAAGTGGCAGGGGATATTTTATTGACGAAGGCGGAGGCCCTGGCGCACGGCGTTGCTCCTAACGATAACTTTGCGAACGGGTTAGCGCTAGCACTCAGAGGACAATGG
>JANYEF010000402.1 GCA_025363325.1 Nitrospira sp.
CACCGCTCCCGTGCCTGTGGTGCCCGCCGAAGTGCCGCCCGAGGCCCGCTGACCCTCGCCGATCTGACCGCATCATTGCCCCACGCCGCGCCATAAGCCATGCGTCCGGGCAACGTCGATACGCATGTCGTCACGGTAAAAAACGCCGGGGTTCCGGTCATTGGCCTGCTGACCGCCAATTTCACCGTCACTTTTTACCTTGATGCAACCACACCCGGCGCAGTTTTCACCTCAACCGAGATTGGCGCTGGCCGCTACCGCATTGCGATGACCCTGCCTGGCACCGCCGGCTGGATGTCGATCTTCATCACGTCAAATGCGGGCTACACGGTCGAAAACGGCCGCCTATTCGGCCAGCTTGAAGCGCAGGACGCTGGCTCAATCTTTGCCGTTGTGGTGCGTCCACTGTCGCAACTTGCTGGCGCATCCGCTCTCGCATCAGAGGTGCCGATCAGCCTCAACGCCAACCGCCGCAAGGTGCTCAGCGTTTCGGTTGTCGACCAGTCCGGAACTCCAATCGACCTCAGCGGCTATAACAACTTTCGCTTCACCGTCTGGGATCAGAAGCACGTCGCAACGGTTTACATTCTCAATACGGGCATCACCGGCTCCGCGCTTGGAGTCGTATCGTGGATCATCCCGGAAACCGCGTCATTCTTCTCACAGATGGACGCGCCGATTGCCGCAGGAGATAATCAGATCGTGCTGTATTACGACATGATCGCTGACGCTGCGGCAACTGCGGCAAATACCGAGTGCATATTCCGCGGTCAAATCGTGATGACGCGCTATGAAGGTGCGGCGTGAGCGGCTTCTCCGTTGGCGCTGATCCGCTCGATGGCGCGACAATCGCAACGCTCATTGAGGCGCTTGAACTCGGACCGTTCACGATGGTTACGACCGTCGCGCAGACGCTGGATAGCCTGCTTGTGGACAATTATGGCATGGCTGAATGGAAGGTGCGCGCGGTCAAAAGCGATGGCACGACATTCGACCGCACCGTGCGCGCCGAGCACAACGGACTAGCTAGCGCAGACGCAACGCTCACCCAGTCGAGCGCGATTGGAACCGGCATATCTTCTGAGCTGACGGACATCACGGTTGACCTCAATGGCGTTGGCGTTGCTCAAGTCATGCGGCTGCGTATGACCTTCACCTACGGCGCCGGCACTTGGAAAGTGTCAACGTGGCGCCTTCCTCAGAAACCACCACAATACGCCTAACGGAACACCACATGCCTACTCACAAAATAACCACCACCAACGCCGCGCTTGTCGCTCTGTCGCAAGGGATCGCCCTTGTTGACAACGGTTACGAAACGACCGTGGACGGCAAGAATGTTCGGCGCTGCTTCAAGCTCAATGCGGAAGTCCGCTACGCTCTGGCGCGCACCGGCATCGTCATCAAGCCGTTGCTGGAAGCGTGGAAAGAGGCGAACACAAAGCTGTTTGAGTCGCACGAACCGGAAATCATCACCGACAAGGACGGCAACGACCAGCGCGCAATTCCAGCGTCCAGAGCGGCTGAGTTTGAAAGCGGAGCGCGTGAATTGCTCGCTACTTCGCTTGATATCGAATTGCCGGTTATCCCCGTTACCGCGCTCAAGGTCGGTGACGCAAAGGACGAAAACCCGATTCCCGCAACCGCGCTGACCTTCCTTGACCCGATCCTAACCTGGCCGGCGTCCGAGGGCTAAACTATGACCGTTGGCGCAGCCGTAATTGAGTACGCACTGAATATAGCCCGCGCTGGCGGTGCGGCTGCGCTGGCGTTGTCGTTCGGCACGACTGAGGTTGCGGCTAATCGCGTGGGCCTGTTCGCGGATCTGACGGGCGCGGCGGAAAAGCTGACGATGGTAGTTGGCGGCGTCACTGGTCCATCGTTCAATCGCAGTGGCACTGATGTGCTGGTTAATTTTCCGGCCGTTCTTACTGCGTCATCGTCCACTGTCGGCGCGTTCACATTCGGCAACGGCACCGCAGCGACCAATGTTGCGATTGGCGGCGGCAACATCAACGCGGGCGGGACGCTGACGGTCGGAGGCGCCACTACTATCAATTCCACAGCGGCCCAACTCATCCTCAACGCCACCTCTGGCGCCGTCAATCTCAATATGAACCTTGCTGGTGCATCAAAGATGACGCTGGCCTGTATCTCGGGGGCAATCCCGTACGGCCTTT
>JANYEF010000425.1 GCA_025363325.1 Nitrospira sp.
CTGCGCGCCAAGCCCGACGTCAATCCGGTTCGTCGTATGAGAAAAGAGATAGGTCCGCAGCCCACCCAAGATCGCATCGAACAACGCCAGGGCAATCATGCCGACCGCCAACACATAGAGCGTGGTGAACCCCTTATGGACGAGCACCTTGTCGATGACCACTTGCATAAACAGCGGCGTCAGCAGGGCAAAGAGCTGCAAGAAGAACGACGCGATCAGCACCTCACCCAAAAACTTGCGATACTTGACGACCGCGGGGATGAACCAGGTGAAATCGAACTTGAGATCTTGAAGGCGCAGGTTAGCCCGCTTGGTAAAGAGCAAGAGCTGACCGCTCCAAGCCGCTTCGAACTGCTCGCGAGAGAGCACGAGCGGACGCGCCTCAACAGGATCCTGAATCAGAGCCTTGTCACCTTGAATCTTGGCGAGCACGACATAGCGGCCGTCCGTTCGCTTCGCCAGAGCTGGAAGCGGAATCCCACCGAGCTTGTTCCAGTTGGCAGTCAGCACGCCGGCCTTCAAGCCGAGGTGTTTGGCAGCACGGAGAAGATCGGTATCGGAAAGGACCTGGCCGGATTGCGCGAACTGATGACGCAGCTGCGACCCATCGGCCGGCAGGTCGTAGAACCGAGCCAAGATCAACAGACAGATCAGGCCCGTGTCCGTGACTCCCGCAGCGACAGACGGCAGTGCTGAATCAGAAGAAGGAGGAGGGACTATCCCTACGTCGGCTGGCATGGCGTCATCTTAAGGCTTTCTAAGCATACGAACAAACGTTTTCGACGATGGCACGGAAGGAACGGGTGCAGGTACATCCTCGGTTAACACACCAGGAACCATCAACCGCCCCCTGGACGTTGTTCGGGGTGGAAAAGCATCGACCTTGCAGAGAGACTCTATTCTGGGATATGACGGCAAAGTAACTGAGAGAGATATGCTGGAGGTATATCATGGGAGCCATATCGCTAAAACTACCAAAGGACATCCTGGAGGCCAGTCGTCACTGTGCAGATGCCCTCCATCTGTCCAAGGCTGCATATATCCGCCGAGTGATCGAGCGTATGAATTGACAGACGCAGGCATTGCTTCGGGCAAGACGTTTAGCCGAGGCCTCGTAGAAAGCGCGCAAGGAAAGCCTGCGTGTCAATCGCGAGTTTGCCGCCATTGAGTAGGCCGTTTGCGACAAGACTCTCAGACCCACCTATCGATCAACTGCGCGCGAACGACAATCGCCGCCTTGCAGAAAGCCCCCTCACCAAACTCTCAGCAGCACTCATGACTCAGGTTCACGAGGCCATCGCCGAAGTCCTCGACCTCGATCAGGAGAGTAGTTAGCACGGCGTGTGTCGCTGGTACTGTCCCCTGCATACGCCCTCAAGGCATCCGGGAGGTAGTTTGTCTGGTTCACCCGAATAAACAAGACATACCAAACAAACCATATCAACTAAGAAAGAACCTTCGACATAGAGATAGTGCCCCAGTATAATCAGGCCCATCGGAGCCATCATGAATCAGATTGTCCAAGACACCGACCCAATCATTGAACAAATTGTCCATCGCCTCGTTGCGGCCCTCGCACCCGAACGCATCTACCTCTTTGGCTCCCACGCCCGAGGAGACGCCGGACCTGATAGTGACTATGATGTGCTCGTCGTCGTACCCACGTCCAAGTTACCGCGGTATCGCCGTGATCAGGACGCCTTTGAGGCGCTCCTCGGAATCGGCGTCGCCAAGGATGTCCTGGTTCTGACTCATGACGAGTTTGAACGGCAACGAACCGTCGTGTGCTCCTTGCCGGCCACGGTGGAACGAGAAGGGATGCTGCTTTATGCAGCCTGACAAGGCTGCGGTAGTCAGAGGCTGGCTGGGCAGAGCCGCGAACGACCTGCGCGGCGCCCATATCGACCTGGACGCTAAACCCCCGCTGATTGAAGACGCACTGTTTCATTGCCAGCAGGCAGCCGAGAAAACCCTCAAGGGTTACCTGACATCGCACGATAAGCCATTTAAGAAAACCCATGACCTGGATGAGTTGAGCCGCCCCTGTCTGGAAGTAGATTCCACCTTGAGGGTGTCGTACAGCCCGCGATTCCCTTGACCGTCTTTGCCTGGGAATTCCGCTATCCGGGCGATACGCTGGTCCCCTCGATGACGGAAGCACGCGGCGCTCTGAGCATTGCAGAGGCCCTCTACCGGGCTATCCTCCAGCGACTTCCTCAGCCCTGCCATCCGTAGATAGTTTGTCCGGCTCATCCGGTTTATCGGGTTAATCTGGTTCAGTCAAATAAACAAGACAAGCCAAACAAACCTGAGAACCAGCTGGTTCTCACGCCTCACCTTGTGACCATTCAGCATTCCCCACGTACCCCTTTTACCCCCCTACCTCGCTATCCCCGTACCCCTACGCCTCACCTTTCACGTCTTCTCACTGCCAGCTCGCGGTCAAGACCGTCTGCACGTCCTGTGGCCGTTGATCGATCGCCTGATCCCACGTCAGGCCAGTCTGTGCGGTGAACCCCGCCATCGCCTGGATCAACTGATCGACTTGCGTGCTGAGCAGCGCTTGGCCATTGCCCGCTTGAATAGTTTCCGTCCGATTGGTCGTGCCGACATACCAGTTCTGCACGGTGATCTGATCGGACGAGCCATGAATCGACAACCGTAAGTCGTTCGCCTGGCGGCTGATGACGAGATCCAGCGGATTGATACCGGCATCGTAAAGGAGCTTATCCGCCGTCCCACTGTTATCCTGCACCAGATCCTGCCCATCGCCCCGGCCAAACAGAACGGTGTCGTTGCCGCTGCCGCCGTTCACGGTATCGTTCCCTAAACCGCCACGGAGGGTATCGTTTCCGTTGGCCCCGCTAAGGGTGTTGGCCGCGCTATTGCCGATCATTTGATTGTCGAGAGGGTTCCCCGTGCCATTGATGGCCGCGGTGCCGGTCAAGATCAGATTCTCCACGTTGGCCCCGAGCGTGTACGTGAGACTGCTCTGCACCGTATCTGTCCCCTCGTTGGCGTTTTCCGTTACCACGTCGCCCGTGACATTAACCACATAGGTATCGTTGCCGGTCCCGCCGATCATGGTGTCGTTCCCAGCCCCGCCATCGAGGGTGTCATTGCCCGCCCCGCCGGTCAGCGTGTTGTTGGCACTGTTGCCGGTGAGCACGTTGTCGAGGGTGTTCCCCGTGCCATTGATCGCGGTGGTGCCGGTCAGCGTCAAATGCTCCACATTGGCAGCCAGGGTGTAGGTCACGGAACTTTGCACGAGATCCGTGCCGTTGTTCGCCAACTCGATGATCGTATCGCCGGTGTTGTCGACGAGGTAGGTATCGTTGCCATCGAGCCCTGCGAGCGTATCCGCCCCCGTGCCGCCGTCGAGGACATTGGCCGCGTTGTTGCCGGTGAGGGCATTATTCAAGCTGTTGCCCGTGCCGTTGATGGCACTGGTGCCCGTCAGGACCAAGATCTCCACATTGGCGGCCAGCGTCTGGGTCACGTCGCTGAGCACCGTGTCGGTTCCGGCAGTGGCGGCTTCGACGACCGTATCGCCCGCGCTGATGACATAGACATCGTTGCCGGCGCCACCGGTGAGCACGTTGGCCCCACTGTTTCCGATAAGCACGTTATCCAACGCATTGCCCGTGCCGTTGATATTGGCCGTGCCTGTGAAGGTGAGCGCTTCGAGATTGACCCCGAGCGTCCATGTTACATCGCTCTGGACGGTGTCGAGCCCTTGATTGGCTAGCTCGACGACCGTATCGCCCGTACTTACGATGTACGTGTCGTTGCCCGCACCGCCGGTGAGGACATTAGCGGCACTGTTGCCGGTAAGGATATTATCCAGCGTATTACCGTTCCCGTTGATCGCGGCCGTGCCCGTGAGCGTGAGGTTCTCC
Organism: Nitrospira sp.; assembly: GCA_025363325.1. Taxonomy (GTDB): domain Bacteria; phylum Nitrospirota; class Nitrospiria; order Nitrospirales; family Nitrospiraceae; genus Palsa-1315. The sequence goes on from JANYEF010000425.1 coordinate 3,900, forward strand.
ACGTTCGCGCCCAGCGTCGAGGTTACGCTGCTCTGCACCGTATCGGTGCCTTCGTTGGTCAGCTCCGTCACGACGTCGCCCGCCACATCGACAACATAGGTGTCGTTCCCGGTCCCGCCAACTAGGGTATCCGCGCCCATTCCACCATTCAGCATGTCGTTGCCGGCACCGCCGGTCAGGGTGTTATTCGCGCTGTTCCCGGTGAGCACATTGTCCAGCGCGTTGCCCGTGCCGCTAATAGCGGCTGTGCCAGTCAGGGTGAGGTTCTCGACATTGGCCCCGAGAGTGTATGTGATGCTGCTCTGGACCGTATCCGTGCCTTCGTTCAGATTCTCGATGATGACATCACCGGTCGCATCGACAATATAGGTATCGTTGCCGGTCCCGCCTGTCATCGAATCGGTTCCCAGACCACCATCAAGCAGGTCGTTGCCGGCGCCGCCCAGTAATGTGTCATTGCCTGCGAGCCCTTGCAACACATCATCGCCCGCCAATCCATCCAGCAGGTCATTGCCGCTGGTGCCGATCAAGGTATCGTTCCCCGCCGTCCCGCCGCTCGGAGCGATGGTCAACGCGAACACATCGGCGGCATTGAGGGTGCCGGTATCGGTCGCAGTCACGCGGACATCGATCGTGCCCACATCGCCAGCTTGGGGCGTGCCATTAACCGTACGGGTCACGGGGTTGAAGCTGAGCCATGTCGGTAAGCTCGCTCCATTGACCAACGTGGCGCTGTACGTCAGGCTGTCGCCCGGATCCACATCGACGAACGTCGTCGCCGGCACCACGAAGCTGAACCCGGTGCCTTGCGTCGCTTGCTGATCAGCCAGTGGCGCCGCCACGGTCGGGGCTTCATTGACGTTCGTGACCGTCATGGTGAACGTATCCGACACCGTGAGCGTGCCGCTGTCCGTGGCCGTCACGCGCAGATCAAGGCTGCCCACCTGCGCATCGTCCGGCGTGCCGGTGAATGTCCGCGTGGTTGAATTGAAGCTGAGCCAGGCGGGTAACGCCGTGCCATTGGCGAGACTCGCACTGTAGGTCAACACATCACCATGAATCGCATCTTGATCCACAAAAGTGTTCGCCGGTACTTGGATACTGAACGGCGCATCCTCCGGCACGGTCTGATCCGCGAGTGGGTTTGCCACCGTGGGGGCATCGTTCACGTTTTGTATCGCAAGCGCAATCGTGTCTGTTGCGCTCAGGCCGACGAGATCCGTGGCCTTCACCGCAAGGGTGAGTGTGCCCACATCGCTGTTCAGCGGTGTGCCATTAAACGTATGGGTGACGGGATTGAAACTGAGCCACGTGGGAAGCGTCACCCCACCGGCCAGAGTGGCGCTGTAGGTGAGCGTATCGCCGGCATCCACATCCGCAAAGGTGCTGACGGGCACGATCAGACTGAATGGCACGTCTTCCGTTGCCTGCTGATCGGCGAGTGGCACCGCTACCGTCGGCGCTTCATTCACATTCGTCACGGTGAGTGTGAATACATCGGACGCGCTGAGCGTGCCGGTGTCCGTGGCCGTCACGCGCAGATCGAGGCTGCCCACCTGCGCATCGTCCGGCGTACCACTGAAGGTCCGGGTCGTGGGATTGAAGCTCAGCCAGGTCGGGAGCGCGCTGCCGTTGTCCAGGTTCGCGCTGTAACTGAGCACATCGCCGGCATCTTGATCGGCAAAGATATTGGCCGGCACGACGACACTGAAAGGTGCATCCTCCTGGACGGTCTGATCTGCTAGGGGATTGGCCAGGGTCGGCGCATGATTGACGGCGGTCGGAAACAGATCGGCTAGGTTGATCGAACTGCCATCGGCAAAGGCCAGCGTGCCCACCACCAGCGAGCCGTTCGCCCCAGTCGGATCGAAGCTGGTGAGCACCAGCTTGTCTGTTCCACTGATGCCCACCTGAATCGTGAGTGTCCGTGCGGCTTCATCGCGTGTGAACGTCAGATTACTTTGACCGACCCCCGCGCCAAAGAGAATGCGATTGCCTTCCCCTGCACCCGCCGCATCCTGAATCGTGTCGGTACCGTTGCCTGCATTGAACACATAGGTGTCATTGCCCAGGCCGCCACTCAGGAGATCGTCTCCTTGCCCTCCTTCGAGCACATCCGCTCCAAGGCCGCTCTGAAGGGTGTCGTTTCCACCGAGCCCCTTGATTCGATCCGTCGCACTGCTGCCAGTCAATACGTTGGCGTCGTCGTTCCCCGAAACATCGAATCCCAGATCGATCAACTGTTGATACGTCAATGTCCGGTCGGTGAATTGGAACGTGCCAATACCCGGATTCGCATACGCATCATTCGGATCGAACCCTTCAATGTGGAGTTCGCCTCCCTCCGATCCATAGCGGATCAAGAGTGAGCCAAATCCCAAAAGTGGATTCACGGAGTCGTAGCAGAAGTGGCTCCGCTTGATTGGACAGAAGTTCCGTCTTCATAAGTGTAGCCCTGCGGTTGTTTGCCTACGCTGTTTGGAGCAGCGCGGGCAGGTTCTCGAAGTAAAACTCATCCGGTGTTTTGTCGTCAAGTGATGAATGCGGCCTCTGCTGATTGTAGAGCGTGAAGTACCGCTCCAACCCTCTCGTTGCCTCGTTTACGCTGTCGTAGGCGTGTAGATAAACCTCCTCGTATTTGACGCTCTTCCAGAGTCGCTCCACTAACACGTTGTCCCGCCAGCAGCCGGTGCCGTCCATACTGATCTGGATACCGTGGTCCTTCAGCAGGCCTGTGAAGTCCAGACTGGTGAACTGGCAGCCTTGGTCGGTGTTGAAGATAGCCGGTGTGCCGTAGCGGTTGATGGCGTCCTGCACCGCTTCCTTGCAGAAGTCGGTGGTCAGGGTGTTGGACAGCCGCCACGACAGCACCCGGCGGCTTGCCCAGTCGATCACGGCGAACAGATAGACGAACCCTCGTTGCATCGGGATGTAGGTGATGTCCGCCGCCCACACGTGATTGGAACGGGTGATCGTCAGATGACGCAACAGGTAGGGATAGATCGGATGCGCCGGATGCCGTTTGCTGGTGTTGGGCTTGCGATACAGGGCGTGGATCCCCATCCGCTTCATCAGCGTGGACACGCGGCGGCGACCGACCGGCTGCCCTTCGCGGTGGAGTATCTTGCTCAGCATCCTGCTCCCTGCAAATGGCAGATTCAGGTGTCGTTCGTCGAGTCGGCGCATCAGTGCCAGATCGTCCGGCGACACCGGGCGTGGCTGGTAGTAGGCCGTCGAGCGTGCGAGTTCCAGGATCTGGCATTGCCGCACCAGCGGGAGTGGGTGGGGTCGGTCGATCATCGCTTTGCGCTCAGCAATCCCGCCTTGGTGAGCGCGCTTTCTAAAAAATCATTCTCCAGCGTGAGCTGCCCAATCTTGGCGTGGAGCACCTTGAGATCAGGCTCTGCGGCCTTGGCCCGCGGCGTCCCGTCAAATACATCGGCGGCGGATGCCGTCAATTGCTGTTTCCATTCTGAAATCTGGTTCGGATGCACCTCAAAATGTTCAGCCAACTCTGCCAATGTCTTGTCTCCCCGAATCGCGGCCAAGGCCACTTGGGCCTTGAATCCTGGTGCGTGATTCCTTCTCGTCCTTTTCATGCGCTTGCTCCTCTGTTGGCCGCGCTCTGCACGGCTTGGGTTGAGCAAGACTATCACTTATCGACCTGTCCGAATTTCTGGCACCACCTCTTACTGTAGACCACGCGTCTATTCTAAGAACTCTCCTTTGTGTATTTCCCGAGCTTGCAAGTTTGTCTGCCCCGTCTAGGTCGTTGGTACATTTCCTAAGGTTGATGGGCACTCCGTCAAGCGGCATGGCTGCCAAGGGTCCATATTCTTCCAGAATTCAGAGTGCAAACGATTTTTCACATCTATTCTCGCTGAATGAACCAAGGCCGTATGAACTGTCTCGGCCTCTTTTAGGAAGCTATGCTCCTTCCCCTCCCCCGCAAGGTCCAGGAGAATTTGGGCCTGATGGAGGGCAAATACCCGCTCACGTTAACGGATTTCTCCATGTGGCTCTTCGTAAATATAAGGCGATCACTGAGGATCGAGCATTCTCTTTTGACGATCCTATTGTGCGTCAATACACGGAAATAAGAACGCTACTTCAGGCCTATGAGTTCCTGGACAATGTTCGGGGGCGAGTAGAAGAGGTTCAACGCCGAATTGAGGGATGATTTGTAATAAAGGTAGTGGGCCGAATCTGAAGGGGTGTCAGCGGAGATTTCACTCGGAGGGAGAAACTGGACATTCTACATTCTTGACGCCCGCGCCCGCCCACCGCGTCCGAGTTTGCTTCTGACATCTCGTCGTTCGTCTCTCAGAACTCTTCATGGTTCATGTGCAGAGTTTAAGTTTCGCAACACCTGTCTGCGGTACATGTCTGGTGTTAAGTCAATACGCGGGATAAAATGTTCGCCATGAGGGACACGTGACCTTCTGGTCACAATGGAGGGCAACCATGGCCGGTCAAGGCATTCGAAAGCCAACGCGCTGGCTCAGGTTCTCTCTGGGCGTTGTGGTGGCCTTCTTAGAGGGCCTGTTCTTTCTCATGGATG